>JABMSC010000103.1 GCA_013204685.1 Candidatus Omnitrophota bacterium
CCGGGGTTCTGCCTGTTTTTAACAAAAAAGCTTTTGAATATGCTATAAAGCTGGCTATAGCGCTTGGTTGTGAAATACAGCGCGTAGTAAAGTTTGACCGGAAAAATTATTATTATCCGGATCTGCCTAAAAATTACCAGATAAGCCAGTACGATATCCCTCTTGCCTACAACGGAAAACTAAAGATCCGATTGGCCGATGGAGAGACGAAAGACATTAATATAACCCGGGCACATTTGGAAGAAGACGCGGGGAAGCTCATTCATGATCCGAGTATGCCTTTCAGTTATGTGGACTTAAACCGTACGGGTACGCCCCTTCTTGAGATCGTTTCTGAGCCCGAGATCCAGTCCCCCGAAGAAGCATATGTGTATCTCGTTACGCTTAAACAGATCATTGAATATCTCAAAGTGTCGGATTGCAATATGGAAGAGGGGAGCCTGAGGTGCGATGCAAATATTTCGCTTAGAGAGTCGGGCGAGGACGCTTTGGGCAGTAAGGTAGAGATAAAGAACCTTAATTCCTTTAAATCGGTGAGAGACGCTCTTTCTTTCGAGGAGGAACGTCAGGCGGATGTCCTGGATGAGGGCGGAAAGATACCGCAGGAGACACGCCTGTGGGATGAAAAGAAAAATGTGACAACTTCAATGCGTTCAAAGGAAGAGGCGCAGGATTACAGATATTTTCCGGAACCCGATCTTGTTCCGTTCGAGGTCAGTGATGAATTTAAGGATGAAGTGAAGGCGTCCCTGGAGAAGAAAGAACTTCCCGAAGCCAAAAAGAAAAGGTTTGCCGAAGAATATAAACTGAACGACAAAGATATTGCTTTTCTTTCTTCAGGGATCGCAATAGCCGATTTTTTTGAAGATGTAGTAAAAGAATACAACGAGCCCCAGGATGTTTGTAATTGGATAAAGGGTGAAGTGATGATGCACGTGAAGGAGAGGGGAATAGATATCGCGGGACTCGGCCTTGAGCCTTCCAAGCTTGCCGAGATCATCAGGTTAGCAAAGAACTGCGTTATAAGCGATCTCGCGGCGAAAGATGTTCTTAGGATCCACATTGAAACAGGAGAGGATCCGATGAAGATAGTGAGAGAAAGGGCGCTCGAGCAAGTTTCAGATGAAGGTGAACTTGAGGGAGTAGTCTCCAGGGTGATCGAGGAGAATCCAAAGTCGGCAAATGATTTTAAAGGCGGAAAAACCAATGCTTTGAGTTTTCTTGTGGGGCAGGTTATGAAGGAGACAAAGGGAAAAGCTAATCCGAAGCTTGTCGGCGAGATGCTCAAGAAGAAATTTAAACCTTAAAAGGGTTTTAGACGGGAGAATGTATATGAGAAAAAAAAGCACAGTTCTATTTTTGGTAATTGCCATTGCATTTACGGGCGTTCTTTTCCTCCATGCTAAAGAGGACACGATCATTGAAGACCGCAAGGGTTTATTTAAACAGGTACAGCTTTTGGCCGATTCTATCACGCTCATCAGTGTTGATTATGTTGAACCTGTAAAGATTAAGGACCTTATATACGGCGCTATTAAAGGGATGATGGGCACGCTTGACGGGTACAGCCAGTTTCTTGATCCGGAACAGTTTAAGGAAATAACGGAAGAGACGAAGGGAGAGTTCGGAGGGCTCGGAATAACGATAGGTATACGGGATGGAGTTCTGACGATCATATCTCCAATGGAAGACACTCCGGCATGTGCCGCCGGCGTGCAAAGCGGCGATAAGATAGTAAAGATCGACGATAAGACAACACAGGATATGACCCTTGATGACGCCGTAAAAAAATTACGCGGCAAACCCGGAACAAAAGTTACGATCACGGTCGTGCGTGAAGATGTTTCCGAGATGTTGGATTTTACGATCACACGGGCTATCATTAAAATAAAAAGTATCAAGGATGTTATGGTGCTGGAAGAGGGGATCGGGTATGTCAGGATACTTGAATTTCAAGAGAGGACCGCGAAGGAGCTCAATAAAAATATAAAGGGATTGCAAAAGAAAGGCGCCATGGGGCTTATACTTGACGTGAGGAACAACCCCGGCGGCTTACTTGAAGTTGCCGTGGAAGTGGCTGATCTCTTTCTTGATAAAGGGGATCTGATCGTGTACACCGAGGGAAGAGACCCTGAAAAAAGAGTAGATTTCAGGGCGAGGAGAGATTCACAATTCCAGAATATGGATATTGTAGTGCTCGTAAACAGGGGTTCTGCAAGTGGGTCAGAGATCCTCGCAGGGGCAATAAAAGATAATAAAAGGGGGATACTGGTAGGTGTTCCGACTTTCGGCAAAGCTTCCGTCCAGACAGTTATCCCATTGGGGGACAAATCTGCGATCCGGCTTACTACAGCCGCATATTATACCCCGCTCGGAAAAAATCTAATGGATAAAGGGGTTGAGCCGGACATAGTGGTTGAAAAAGAAAAGACGGCCCGTAAGGAAAAAATAGAAGATCCGGACAAGAAGAAGACCGAGATCTTCGAGAAAGTAAAAGAGAAAGAAAAGGCTGACAAGAAGCAGAAAAAAAGAAAAAAGAAAAAAGAAAAA
>JABMSC010000104.1 GCA_013204685.1 Candidatus Omnitrophota bacterium
AAGTAAGAGACGTCCATTATTCACATTATGGAAGACTTTGCCCCATTGAGACTCCGGAAGGTCCAAATATCGGTCTTATTAACTCTCTCAGTTCTTATGCGGGAGTGGATCAGTTCGGGTTTCTGGTGACACCGTATCGCAAGGTGCAAAAAGGGCGCGTTCTGGACACGGTAGAATATCTTTCCGCTGATATAGAGGATAATTATATTATCGCGCAGGCAAACAGCCAGCTTAGTGAAATTGGACGGTTTAAGAACGATAAGGTTTTCTGCCGTTTTAAGGATGACTTCATTGTTGCTGCTGCAAAGGATGTACAGTACATGGATGTTTCGCCGCTTCAGCTGGTAAGCGTCTGTGCCGGGCTTATACCGTTCTTAGAGCATGATGACGCTAACAGGGCTCTTATGGGATCTAACATGCAACGGCAGGCTGTACCGCTGCTGTTCCCGCAAGCTCCTTTTGTGGGTACAGGCATAGAAGGTAAAACGGCAAGAGATTCAGGTGCTGTGCTATTAGCAAAAAAAGAAGGTAAAGTCACCAAGGTAGACGGAGCTGAAATAGTGATAGGGGGACAGAAGTATCCTCTTAAAAAATTCCAGAGGACAAACGCCAGGACTTGTATAAACCAGCGTCCGGTTGTGAATGTCGGGGATACAGTGAAAGAAGGGGGTCTGATCGCCGACGGGATCGCTACTGACGGCGGAGATATGGCCCTTGGCAGAAACGTTCTCGTTGGATTTATGTCATGGAGGGGTTATAACTTTGAGGATGCTATTCTTATTAACGAGACGCTCTTGAAAGAAGACGCATACACTTCCGTGCACATACACAAGTTTGAGATCGAAGCGCGTGATACAAGGCTCGGTGATGAGGAAATAACGTCTGACATACCTAATGTCGGAGATGAGGCTCTTAAGAATCTGGACGAGAACGGTATAGTTCATATAGGCGCCGAAGTAAATCCCGGAAGCATTTTGGCAGGAAAAGTCGCGCCGAAATCCGAAACGGAACTTTCGCCTGAAGAAAAACTCTTAAGAGCGATATTCGGAGAAAAGGCCGGGGATGTTAAGGATGTGTCCTTGAAGGTCCCTTCGGGGATTGAAGGCATCGTGGTAGACGTTAGGGAACTCTCCCGCAAGACCCGTAAGACTCAGACCAAGGAGAGCCGGCGTCAGGACAGCAAGGAAAAGAAGATCGTTAAAGAAGGTTACGGGAACATACTCGAGGTTCTTGAAAGTAAAAAGGCCGATAGAGTTCACAGTCTTCTTATAGGAGGCAAACTGATAAATGATCTGGAGAATCTGGAGACAGGCAGAGCTCTTGTAAAAGCCGGCAAGAAAATAACCGCTAAAGATCTTTCAAAATTCGAGAAGGCAGATCTCGAAAAAGTATATGTAGATAGCGATGAAAAACTTCAGGGCAAGGTCAATAATACCATCATGACGATCAACAGCCAGATAGAACAGACGATGACGGACATGGAAAGGGATCTTGACAGGATCAAGCATGGTGACGAACTTCCGCCGGGAGTGCTGCGCAGGATAACCGTTTATGTGGCCAGCAAAAAGAAAATACAAGCCGGCGATAAAATGGCCGGGCGTCACGGCAATAAAGGTGTTATCGCCAAGGTATTGCCTGAGGAAGACATGCCTTATCTCCCGGACGGGACGACACTGGACATAGTGCTTAATCCTCTTGGAGTGCCTAGCAGAATGAATATAGGACAGCTTCTGGAAACTCAGCTTGGATGGGGTGCTAAGGTGCTGGATAAGAAGTTCATAACACCTGTATTTGACGGAGCAAAAGAGAAAGACATTGAAAAGGTCATGAAAGAGGCCAAGCTGCCCTTAAGCGGTAAGAGCAAACTAAGGGACGGCCATACGGGAGAGTCGTTTGATCAGGAGGTTACGGTTGGATACATCTACATGATGAAACTTGCACATCTGGCTGATGACAAAATGCATGCCAGAAGCATAGGGCCGTATTCGCTGGTTACACAGCAGCCTCTTGGAGGAAAGGCCCAGTTTGGCGGGCAGCGATTCGGAGAGATGGAAGTTTGGGCGCTTGAAGCATACGGAGCGGCTTATACTCTTCAGGAACTTTTGACAGTTAAAAGTGATGATGTAATGGGACGAACAAAGATATACGAGACCATCGTCAAGGGTGAGAATATGCTGGAGCCCAGTACTCCGGAATCATTCAATGTTTTGATCAGAGAGTTGCAGAGTTTGGGGCTTGATGTTCAGCTTGAACAGAAAGAGTCTTAATAAATATAAAAGAGGGGTAATCTATGTTACCGAGAGTTAACAAGTTTGATAAGGTAAGAATACAGATCGCATCTCCGGAAAAGATCAAAGAATGGGCTACGCGCAAGGTCGGCAACAGGAACATACTGTTCGAGGTCAAAAAGCCGGAGACCATTAATTACAGGACGTTAAAGCCCGAGAGGGACGGTCTTTTCTGTGAACGCATATTCGGCCCGACAAAAGACTATGAGTGCAACTGCGGAAAATACAAAAGGATCAAGCATAAAGGCATAGTCTGTGATCGTTGTGGCGTTGAGGTTACAAAGTCGAGCGTGCGCCGGGAAAGAATGGGTTGCATTAAACTTGCAGCGCCTGTTTCTCACGTGTGGTTCTTTAAGGCCATTCCTTCGCGCATGTCCAACATGCTTGACATGAAGATGCGCGATCTGGAAAGGATCTTGTATTATGAACAGTATGTAGTTGTGGATTCAGGCGAGACGCCTCTTAAAGTGGGCGAGCTTCTGACTGAAGACCAGCATCTCGACGCTAAAGAGAAATATGGCAGCAAGTTCAGGGCCATGATGGGCGCTGAGGCTGTTCGTGAACTTTTAAAGAATATAGACCTGGATGCCATAGCAGCGGAACTTACTCTGAAGATGTCCGAGAAAAAGGATTTAAATACAAGAAGCCGGCTCATGAAGAGGATGAAGGTTGTTGACACCTTCCGTAAAAGCGGCAACATGGCCGAATGGATGATAATGGATATTGTTCCCATTATCCCTCCGGATCTAAGACCGCTGGTTCCTCTTGACGGCGGGCGTTTTGCGACGAGTGACCTTAACGACCTTTACAGGCGGGTTATTAACCGCAATAACCGTCTTAAGAAACTTTTGGAACTTAAGGCCCCTGAGGTTATAGTCCGCAATGAAAAAAGAATGCTTCAGGAAGCAGTAGATGCTCTTTTAGATAACGGACGGCACGGGCGTGAAGTTCTTGGCTCAGGCGGAAGGCCGCTAAAATCCCTGGCCGATATGTTAAAAGGAAAGCAGGGCCGGTTCCGTCAGAACCTCCTCGGAAAACGTGTGGATTATTCAGGCAGGAGCGTTATCGTTATCGGACCGGAACTCCATCTCAACGAGTGTGGTCTCCCCAAGGCAATGGCACTGGAGCTTTATCAGCCTTTTATTATCCGTAAGTTGAGGGAGAAGGGTTTCGTGCATACGATAAAGAGCGCCAAGAAGATGGTACAGCAGGAAAATCCTGAGGTTTGGGATATTCTTGATGAGGTTATCAAGGATCATCCGGTGCTCTTAAACAGAGCCCCGACACTCCATCGTCTTGGTATACAGGCCTTTCAGCCGAAACTTGTAGAGGGTAAGGCGATCAGGATACACCCGCTGGTTTGTGCCGCGTTCAACGCGGACTTCGATGGTGACCAGATGGCGGTTCATGTTCCCTTATCGATGGAAGCCCAGATGGAATCACGTCTTATAATGAACGCTGCAAATAATATCTTTTCACCCGCGAACGGCCGTCCGATTGCAACTCCTTCGCAGGATATAGTTCTGGGGGTTTATTATCTTACTAAGGTGAAGTCCGGGGTCAAAGGCGAGGGTAAGCTTTTCTCGGATATGGATGAAGTCATCATGGCTTATCAGAACAGGGAGGTAGACAAGTTCGCGAAGATAAAAGTGAATATTGGCGGTGAAATTATCGAAACCTCTGTCGGACGTGTTGTCTTCAATGACATTTTGCCTGAAGGGCTGCCTTTTTATAATACCCCGATGAATAAAAAGGCGGTAAGCCAGGTGATCTCTGACTGTCACAAGATAAAGGGCCATCAGGAGACGGTGACACTTTTGGACGCCCTCAAGAAGCTTGGCTTTGAGGAGTCTACAGTTTCCGGCGCGTCAATGGCTGTTTCTGATGTTTCTGTGCCGAAAGAAAAAATGGAAAAGATACAGGCGGGCCAGGGTGAAGTTGACAAGATAGAGAGCCAGTACAAAAGAGGTTTTATAACCGATGGTGAAAGATACAATAAGATCATTGATATATGGACTCATGTAACCGAAGACGTCTCGACCTTGGTGTTCCGTAACCTGGATAATTTTAATCCGGTTTTCATGATGGCTGATTCCGGTGCAAGAGGATCACGCCAGCAGATAAGACAGCTTGCCGGGATGCGGGGTCTTATGGCTAAACCTTCCGGAGAGATCATAGA
>JABMSC010000105.1 GCA_013204685.1 Candidatus Omnitrophota bacterium
GCCATGCAGGAGAGGCAGGTAACAATAGGACAAGAGACGTTCAAACTTGACGAGCCGTTTCTTGTGTTGGCTACCCAGAACCCTATCGAGCAGGAAGGAACTTATCCTTTACCTGAAGCCCAGATAGACCGTTTTATGCTGAAGATCAACATAGGTTATCCGAACAAGGAAGAAGAGCATAAGATCCTGAAGAGGATGGCAGTCACTGATAAAAAACTAGATGTTAAGCCTGTGGTCTCGCCTGAAAAAATACTCGAGATTCGCAAGATAATAAACGATATTTACATGGACGAGAAAATAGAAAAATACGTAGTGGATATTGTTTTTGCTACACGCCAGCCGAAAGATTACGGGCTTGATGATCTTGATGGCATGATCGATTACGGGGCTTCACCACGAGCGTCTATTTATCTGACCCTTGCCGCTAAAGCATATGCTTTTGTGCAGAGACGCGGGTATGTCACACCTCAGGATATTAAGTCAATTGGCCCTGATGTTTTAAGGCACAGGGTGATCCCCAGTTACGAAGCCGAGGCGGAGGACAAAACATCGGAAGATATGATCAAGAGAATATTTGATGAGGTAGAGGTACCATAAGCTATGATCCCCAAAGAAGTAATCAGCAAGATCAAGAGAATGCAGATCACGACATCCCGGAAGGTAACGGATGTTTTTGCCGGGCAGTATAAAAGTGTCTTCAAAGGTATGGGTATAGAGTTTGACGAAGTCCGTGAATATCTGCCGGGAGATGAGATCCGCTCGATCGACTGGAACGTTACAGCCCGTATGGGACATCCATATATAAAGAAATATGTCGAAGAACGACAGCTTACCATTATGCTTCTTCTCGATGTTTCCATGTCATGCCGTTACGGAACGGTCGGGCGCATCAAGAGTGAGCTGGCGGCAGAGCTTTGTTCAGTTATAGCGTTTTCAGCGATAAGTAATAACGATAAAGTCGGTATGGCTACTTTTACCGATCGTGTAGAAAAGTTTATCCCCCCCAGAAAAGGAACACGTCATGTATTACGTGTAATAAGAGAAGCTCTTTACAATAAACCGGAAGGCACAGGAACTGACATAAATAACGTTCTTGAGTATCTTAATAATGTCACTACGCGCAGCACAATAACTTTTATTATATCAGATTTTTTCGCACCAGACTTTAAGAAAAAACTGTCGATAACAAATAAAAGGCACGATGTTATAGCGATCACGGTTACGGATCCTTCTGAATCAGTACTGCCAAGTGCAGGCATAGTGAAACTTCATGATGCCGAAACCGGCTTGCCGTATATTGCTGATACCTCGGATCCTCTGGCGCGCCGGAATTACAGAGTGCAGGCGAATAAGCTTAAGGATCAGAGGGCTCATATGTTTCGTTCGGTCAATGTGGACGAAGTAGCCATACGTACGGATGAGTCTTACATGGATCCCCTGATACGGTTTTTCCGTATGAGGGAGAGGAGATTGCGCAGGTAAAGGCAAAGCGGTAAGAGAGAGATGTCAAAAAAAATAAAATACATCATATTGTTTTCCGTTCTTGTATTTGCGTCGGCGATCAGCCAGAAGTCTATTGCTGAAGACCAGAAGAGTACGCCCATAGAGCTTAAAGCGGTAGTAGACAAAGAAGAGGTTTATATCGGTGACAGGATAAAATTTACGGTCACAGCTTATTATGACCCTAAATATGAAGTTTTATTTCCTGTCGAGCCTGAAAACCTGGGAGATTTTACTTTTGTAGAGTCCTTACCCAGCCGCTTTCTTTTGGGTGAGAAAGGTTCGAAAGGCAGGAAGTTATCGGGATATGAATATGTACTGACAGTATACGAAACGGGCCTCCACATAGTACCACCCGTTAAGGTGAAGTATAAGACTTCTAAAGACGCGGACTGGCTCACAACAGAAAGCCCCAAGGCTGCTGTAGAAGTTTTAAGTCTCCTGACAGGAAGCGACAAGGATATAAAGGATATAAAGGGCCTCATTGTTTTCAACATTGATTTGTCTAAGATCTTTATCGTTTTATTGGTTTTGGCAGTGTGTTTGGTAATATGGTTTTTGTGGAGGAGGAGAAAGAGACGTATTGAAGAAGAGCTGAGGAGGATAAAACCCGCACATGAGATAGCTTACGAAGAGCTAAGGGAGCTGAAAAAGATGGATTTGCCCGCTCAGGGCAGGATCAAGGAATACTACTTTATACTCTCTGACATAATCAGGCGTTATCTGGAGAACAGGTTCGCGTTCAGGGCGCCTGAGATGACAACCGAGGAATTTATGCAGTCTATAAAAAAGTCTCCGAAACTAGCTGATAAGCACAAGGAACTGTTGAAAGAATTTTTGTTTCGCTGCGATATGGTTAAGTTTGCTAAATATGGTCCGACGCCTCTGGAGATGCTTGACAGCTTCAAAGCGGCGGAAACCCTTGTTGATGAAACGAGGTTCGTTGAGGAGGATACCGAAGGATGATGCAGCTGGCTAATCCATGGGCCTTGATACTGTGCCTCTTTATACCGCTTTTGGTGTATCTGGCCTCAAGATTCAGGAACAGAATGGAAAGCTCACTTCGTTTTTCCAAGGGTGATCTGGTCTCAGGCATTAGACCCACGTGGAAGATTGTATTGGGCAATAAACTGATTTACCTGCGCGGGATAGCATTACTGCTGATCATTGTTGCGTTCGCTCGTCCGCAATCTTCAACTTCGGAAACCAAGGTATATACAGAAGGAATAGACATAGTTCTTGCTGTTGACACTTCAAGCAGTATGAGAGCGATGGATTTTGAAATACGCGGCAGGCGCGTAGAACGCTTGGATGTTGTTAAGGACGTTGTATCAAACTTTGTTGAGAGAAGGCCCAATGACAGGATAGGGATAGTAGCTTTCGCGGGTTATGCGTATACGGTATGCCCGCTTACACTGGACCATGACTGGCTTGAGAAAAATCTTGAACGTATTCATATCGGTATGATGGAAGATGGAACGGCCATCGGTTCAGCTGTCAGCGCAGCGCTTAACCGGCTTAAGGATACCGAAACAAAAGAAAAAGTGATCATCTTACTTACGGACGGACGGAACAATGCCGGAAGGATATCACCGATGGTGGCAGCGGAAGCGGCCGAGGCTTTGGGGGTCAGGGTGTACACTATCGGTGCCGGGACAAAGGGACTAGCACCTTACCCCGTAAAAGACATGTTCGGGGATATAGTGTTAAGGCCAATACCGGTTGAGATTGATGAGGAATTGCTTGAAGAGATAGCACAGATGACACACGGAGAATATTTCAGGGCCACTGACACTAGATCTTTAGAGAATATTTACGACAGGATAGACAAGCTCGAGAAGACCAGGATGGAGGAAGTTGGATACAACATCTATAACGAGCTTTTCAACTTTGTTCTTATACCCGGGCTTGCCCTATTGCTCCTGGAGATTTTTTTATCAAACACTCTTTTTAGGAGGATACCGTAGATGAGGTTTGGAGCGCCTTATATGGCAGCATGGTTATGGATGGTACCCGCGGTTATTTTCTTTTTTATGCTGGTTTACCGCTCGAGAGAAAATATCATGCGGCGCTTTGCATCCAGTAAGCTGCTTGATGAGATCTCCGGTTCTTTCAGCAAGAGAAGGGTGAAGATCAAAAATGCGCTGATCATAATAGCTATTACCCTTATTCTGGTAGCTCTTATGAGGCCCCAGTGGGGTTTTCAATGGCAGGAGGTTCGCCAGCAGGGGATTGATATACTGATCGCGCTGGATACGTCGAACAGCATGCTTGCGGAGGATGTTCTGCCCAATAGGATCGACAGGGCAAAACTGGCGATAAGGGATCTTGTCCGGAAACTCCACGGGGACAGGGTGGGGCTTATAGCTTTTGCCGGGACAGCCTTCCTGCAATGTCCTTTGACGATAGATTATGATGGGTTTCTTCTTTCGCTTAATGACGTAAGCGTTAATACAATACCGGTTGGCGGGACTTCTCTGGCTAGAGCCATATACACCGCCATTAACAGCTATGAAGGCGGTAAGAAAGAGCATAAGATACTTATCGTTATTACTGATGGCGAGGATTTAGAAGGTGGAGTGGATGAGGCCATTCAAGCGGCAAGGGCGAACGGGATAGAAATATTTTGTGTGGGCATAGGATCTCAAGCGGGAGAACTTATACCCATGAAGGATAACAGGGGAAAACAGGTTTTTCTTAAAGATGCCGAAGGCAATATGGTTAAGACATACCTGAACGAAGGGCCACTTCAAAAAATGGCCATTGAAACGGGCGGCATGTATATCAGAGCCTCTGGTGCGGAATTCGGGCTTGATCTTATTTATAATGAAAGACTTTCAAAACTGGAGAAACAGGATTTTAAAAGTAAAATGGAGAAACGTTATCACGAGAGGTTCCAGTATCCCCTCGGGTTTGTGCTTCTATTACTTTTTATTGAACCCTTGGTAGGGAACAGAAAAAAAGAGTCGAAGAGGACATAAATTGGTAATTAGTTTTCCCCGAACCACTCGTTTTACTCGGGCTCGGGACAGGCAGAATGAATAAAACAACGTACTTTTGTAAAAAATATATAATTGCTACGCTTGCTCTTAGTACTCTACTTTGGGCAGGGGAGGCTAATGCTAAACCCGCCTGGGTAGAAGCCAGGAAGGCGGATAAGCTTTTCCAGGAAGGCAAATATGAAGAAGCTTTAGCGGCGTATGATAAGGCCTTGGAGATCGTTCCCGACGACCAGAGAATACAGTACAATCGCGCTGTTACCCTTTATCGTATGGGGAATTTCGCGGGGGCAGGAGAAGCTTTCTTGCAGTCGCTTGCCAGGGGAGGAGAAAAAATAGAAAGTAATGTAGTATATAATTCTGGGAATAGTAAATTTCGTGTGGGAGACGGCACGGCAAGATCTGATCCAGAGGATGCTTTAAAGCGTTACAAGGAGGCGGCTCAGTATTACAAAAGGTCTATGGAAGTTGACCCTGCGGACATGGATGCTAAATACAACTATGAGTTTACGATGAAAAAGATAAAGGAAACGCAAAAGGATCAGCAGCAAGAAAAGAAGCAGGACCAGAAAGACCAGCAAGATCAACAGGATCAACAGGACAAAAAAGATCAGCAGGATCAGAAGGATCAACAGGACAAAAAGGATCAGCAGGACAAAAAGGACCAGCAAGATCAGAAGGATCAACAGGACAAGCAAGACCAACAGGACCAGAAGGACAAGCAGGACAAAAAAGACCAGCAGGACAAAAAAGACCAGCAGGACAA
>JABMSC010000106.1 GCA_013204685.1 Candidatus Omnitrophota bacterium
GGTCTGGGGGTATCATATCAAGCGCTGCAGATGGCATAAAAGCGGCTCTCGATATCATAAAAAAGACTTAAAATATAGTTCTATAAATTACTCCCGTATCAAAGTAAGGGAACAGTTTAAGTAGTGCCCAAAACGTGCCCATTCAACGTACCGGGGCCAACATCGGGACTCGCTCTGGAGACCTCGCTCCTTCCTCCGCACAGAAAATTTGCAATCTTTATAGCCTGCAGGTAATCTATATTACGTAAAAAGATTGGAAAATCATGTCAGGCATCAGCAAACAAAAAATAATTTTTTACTACAAGGTCTTGCGACATAAGATCCGGAAAATAGACCGCGTGGACCTTGCTATAAGGGTCGGTATTATTCTTATTGCGGGACTTCTTGTGGGTTTTCTGGTAGCAAGAGTTTCCTCAACGAATGTGCTGAAATACAGCTATTCATTCCTGCCGGAGAAAGATAAAGAAGCAATACGCGAGCGGCTAAAGAATTTATCAGAAGAAGAGAAGAGGCACATTAAAAAAGCTATAGGGTATGACCAACAATAAAAAACGCGGGATAAAATCCCGCGGTTTTTATATAATACTCAGCGCGCAGTACAAATTAACTACCGATCCTGGCCCACTGTGATCTCAACCTGGAAATACGACGTGCTGCGTTATTTTTCTTTATCACATCGTTCTTCGCTGCTTTACCAAGTTTGGATTCTAGTTTTTTAAGCAGAGTATCTGCCTCTTTGCTGTTATCTGCAGCGATCAGGACTCTGGCCTTTTTGGTAATAGTCCGGATCTCGGACAATTCGGCCTTATTGCTGTCATGTTTTTTCTTATCCTGCCGCAAGCTTTTAATCGCGGCTTTTTTATTCGGCATAACATGTCTCCTTTATTTCCTTAACTATAACAAATTAACCAAATTAGGGGCTTAATTTAGCACAAGGCCCTGGTTTTGTCAACCGCTTTTTAAATACACATACGGGAGCACTTATGTTATTATATTAGGGGCCAAAACTATCATAATACAATATTATGCTCTATGAACTGAAAAAAAAAGAAAAAGCGCTTGCAACTCCAAGCTCCGGACTAAACAATGTCTAATAAAAAACTTATAAGATCAACCTGGATAATAAGTTCCGCCACGACGGCCAGTCGCGTGCTGGGTTTTCTTCGTGATATCCTTATTGCGCAACAATTTGGAACCGGAATATTCGCCCAGGCCTTTGTTGTGGCGTTCCGCCTGCCTAATATGCTTAGGGATATGGTGGGGGAGGGAGCCACAAACGCTGCGATCGTTCCCATCCTTACCGAATACAGGCATGTGCGGTCCAGGGAAGAATATTGGGAAGTAGCACGCATAATACTGAACATGATGTTGGTGGTGCTTGTTCTGCTATCGGTGGCGGGTGTTGTATTTGCGCCTTTATTGGTACGGATAATAGCCCCTGGATTTGTTAGATCCCCCGAGATGTTCTCAACAACGGTAATGTTAACCCGTATCATATTCCCCTATATTCTTCTTTTGGGCATGGTGGCGTACAGCAAGGGGGTGCTTAATTCGTTTCATTATTTCACAGCTCCCGCATTTGCTCCGGTTGTATTGAACGCTACAATGATATTGGCGCTTCTGGTGCTTTGTCCCATAATAGGCATAAAGGGTTTGGTTGCGGGAGTTCTCCTTGGGGGGATTTTTGAAGTGCTCATACAAGTGCACCCCTTGAGAAAGCGGGGGTTCCGCCTGGAAAAGAACTTTCGCCTGGTACATCCCATTGTCAAAAGGATCGGAAAACTCCTTTTGCCGAGAGCTGTAGGCACCGCAGTTTATCAAATAAGCGTTCTTATCGATACGATGCTGGCATCTTTCGCATGGATAGTAGGCCCAGGAGGCATAGCGGCACTGTATTATTCGAATCGGTTGGTTCAATTACCTTTGGCAGTTTTTGGAATATCATTGGCGACGGCAGCTTTGCCTAAGATGACTAAAGAGGTTGCCTCAAATGACATGGAGGCGTTAAAATCAACCATTTCTTTTTCACTCAGGACGGTATTCACTATCATGATACCGGCCGCGGTGGGGCTTATGATCCTGGCGGAGCCTATCGTAAGGATACTCTTCCAAAGAGGCGAGTTTACGGGGTATTCCACCAGTATCACTACAAGCGCGCTCTTTTTTTACTCCATCGGTCTTTTTGCGTATGCCGGGATAAAGATCCTTGTTGGAGCTTATTATTCGATGGGAGATACACGCACGCCGGTCAAGACCGCATCTATGGCGCTGGGCGTGAATCTGGTGCTTAATCTGATATTAATGTGGCCCCTAAAAATAGGGGGTCTTGCTCTGGCTACTTCCATAGCGGCGATCACTAATTTTATGGTACTTTATGTGATATTACGCCGGCGTATCGGCGATGTGGGCACATCACGGATAGTTTCATCATTTCTCCGCACATGCGCGGCGTCACTGGTCATGGGAGTTTTTACATTTTTTATGCTGCAAGTATTTTTGCGAGTTACGGGACTTTCTTCCATCATGTATTTTGCGAGATTAATGTTCATGGTGTTCTTGAGCGGCATTATTTATCTGATCTCGGCATATCTATTAGGTGTTGAAAGTGTCAGGAAGATGTTTAGACTGGCAGCAGTAAAGATGCGGATATTGAGGAAAGAAAATTGAAAAACCCGGGCACAAGACTAAAAAATGTTGCAGCAAAACTTCCGGACACGCCGGGTGTGTATAAGTTCCTGGATTCAAAAGGGAAGATCATATACGTGGGGAAGGCCCTAAGGCTCAAGAAAAGAGTGGCTTCTTATTTTCAGGCGGGGCGCGCAAGAGACAGCCGCCTGGAACTTCTGGTTAGCAAGGTGAGGGATATAAAGTTTATCCGGGCTTCTTCCGAGGCTGAAGCGCTTATATATGAAGCGGGGCTTATAAAAGACCATAATCCCAAGTTCAACATCGAACTTAAAGATGATAAGTCGTATCCCTTCCTGAAACTAACAGTGAACGAAAAGTACCCGAGACTTTTCCTGACGCGCAGAAGGGTCAGTGACGGGGCCCTATACTATGGCCCATACGTAAATGTTAAGTTGCTGAAGGAAGCCGTATCGTTCATGAAAAAGGTCTTTCCATTAAGGACCTGTCGGAGGCTCCGCAAAACGGTCTGTTTGGAATATCACATAGGACAGTGTTATGGGCCTTGCGAAGGTAAGATAACCGAAAAGGATTACCGCCGGATCGCAGGGCAATTGAAAAAGTTTCTGGAAGGAAAAAAAGACGATCTTATGCAGATGCTTGAAAGGGAGATGATAAAATTTTCAAAAAAACAAAAATACGAAAAGGCATCAGCTATAAAAAAACGCATCGAGGCGCTTACGGCGATCCAGCAGCTTCATGACCGCGCGCAGCATCCGATATTCGGTGAACTTGATGAACTGCAGAATGCTTTAAACCTTCCCAAGTTACCCGTTGTGATCGAATGTTTCGATATATCCAATATAGGCGGGCGGCAATCCGTAGGGTCAATGGTGAAATTCATTGCCGGCAGTCCCCGGAAGAGTGGATATAAGAAGTTCCGCATAAGGACCGTATTCGAGCAGGATGATTACACCATGATCCGGGAAGTTGTTGCCAGGCGATATTCGCGGCTTCTTGATGAGAAAAAAACCTTGCCGGATCTTATACTTATAGATGGCGGCCGGGGGCATTTGTCGGTCGCGGCAAGCGAGCTGAAAAAATTAGGATTGGAAGACATCCCGGTCGCAAGTATTGCCAAGGAGCATAACCATCTTTATACACTGAAGCGCCGGGCCCCCATAAGATTATCTCCCGGGTCAAGGTTATTATTGCTCATACAAAGAATAAGGGATGAAGCGCACAGGGTCGCGATAACTTATCACAGGAAGTTAAGGCGCTCGGACAAGTTCAATACTGAGCTCCGGAAAATAAAGGGAATAGGCCCGGCAAAAGAAAAAATTCTCCTGGAGAGTTTTGGGAACATGGAAAAGATAAAAAGAGCTTCTAAGAAAAAAATACTTGAAGCAGGACTTGATTGGCGGGCAGCTGAGGGCATAGTGAGATATTTTAAACAAAAGCGAAGCTAACTCTTGATCCTCAAGGGGAGCTTTACACGCTGGTCCGCGATTGCTATAATGCCAGCTTATGGAGGTAAAACAATGATAGAAGAACTGCGTAATTCACTAAAGGCCCTGGAGAGAAAGTTCGAAGAACTACGGGGGTATCTTTGACCTGGCCAAAAGGCAAGAAAGGATGAAAGAACTGGAGGGGCAGTTAAGCGAGCCCGACATCTGGCGCAATCAAAGTAAAGCCGATAAGATCTCACGTGAACTAAAGGCGCTTAAATCTATAGTCGAACCTTATACTGAGATAAAACATCGATACGATGCGGTCAAGGAGCTTTCGGAGATCACTGAGGAAGAAGACGTGGAGTCGATCGGTGATTTCCTGAAAGAAAGCCGGGAAATAAAAGCTAAAATAGATAAACTTGAGTTTAAATGTATACTCGGCAGTGAAGCGGATAGATGCAGCGCCATTGTGGGGATCAATTCCGGAGCCGGCGGTACCGAGTCATGTGACTGGGCTTCGATGCTTCATAGAATGTATATGCGCTGGGCGGAAGATCACGGCCATTCAGTTGAGGTGGTCGACCAGCTCGCGGGCGACGAAGCCGGGATCAAGAGCGTAACTTTTATAGTTAAAGGCGATTTTGCATTTGGATACCTTAAGGCCGAGACCGGAGTTCACCGTTTAGTGCGGATATCTCCTTTTGATTCAAATAAAAGACGGCACACGTCTTTTGCCTCTGTTGATGTTATGCCGGAGATAGATAAAAATATCCAGATAGAGATAAACGAAAACGATCTCAGGATAGATACATATCGTTCCTCCGGCGCGGGAGGGCAGCATGTAAACGTTACGGATTCGGCGGTGAGAATAACACATCTTCCCACGGGGACAGTGGTGCAGTGCCAGAAAGAGCGCTCGCAGCATAAAAACAAGGCGACTGCAATGAAGCTTCTGAAAGCCAGATTGTATGAGGCCGAAAGGCGTGCAGCCGAAGACGAAGCGTCGCAGTCCCGGGGGAATAAAAAGAAAATAGAATGGGGCAGCCAGATCCGTTCGTATGTCCTGCATCCATACAAGATGGTAAAAGACCACCGCACGAGTGAAGAAACTTCAAATGCGGATAAGGTTTTGGACGGCGATCTGGACATGTTCATAGAATCGTATTTAAAGAACAAGGCGACGAAGGAATAAAAAAGTTTATGATCCAGGTGTAACGTATAATGAACAGATAACAGATACATAGGAGAAAACAATGTTTGGTCTATTAAGGAAAGTTTTCGGGACCCCGGACGAGAGGCAGCTCAAAAAACTGGCTCCTACCGTCCAAAAAATAAATGAATTGGAAAAAGAGTACTCTTCTCTTACCGACGAAGAGATAAAGGAAAGAGTGTCCAGCGTAAGAGAAGATATGATAAAAACGCGTGAGAAAATGGAAGGCGAGATAGACAGGATACGCGAAGCCATTTCCGTTTCTACGTCTGATATAGAAAAGAACAAGCACAAAAAACGGCTGAAAGAGACAAAGAACCGGGTGATGGATGACAGCCTGCCGGAGATATTTGCCGCTTGCCGGGAAGCGTCAAAAAGGACTATAGGCCTGAGGCATTTTGACGTGCAACTTCTGGGCGGCATAGTTCTGCACGAGGGCAAGATCGCGGAGATGACCACGGGAGAAGGTAAAACGCTTGTTGCTACATTACCGGTATCGCTTAACGCGCTTGCGGGAGAGATGGCGCATGTTATTACTGTAAACGATTATCTGGCTAAACGTGACTGTGAATGGATGGGGCCTATCTATGAATTTTTGGGTCTTTCAGTAGGGGTTATCCAGAACGATATGCCACCGGAAGAAAGAAAAAAAGTATATGCCTGTGATGTGGTTTATGGGACCAATAATGAATTCGGGTTCGATTACCTGAGGGACAATATGGTATTTGATAAGGATCAAATGGTTCAGAGAGAGCTCGGATATGCTATTGTTGATGAAGTCGACAGCATACTGGTGGATGAGGCCAGGACCCCCTTGATAATATCAGGGCCGGTGGATGAGACAAACGAAGCATACAATGTTATGAGGCCGGTTGTTCAGGAAGTGGTTAAAGAGCAAAGAAGGCTTGTTAATGATTACTACACAAGGTTCAGAGACATGTATTCCGAGAACAAGTCCGAGGAAGCCGGCAGGTTTCTTTATCTGATGCACAAGGCCGATCCCAAGAACAGGGAATTTTTGGACACTGTACTTAAAGATACCCAGGCAAAGGCTTTGTTCGATAAGGCGCAGTCACTAATGGACAGTAAGGCGATGGAAAAAGAAAAAGCGGAGCTTCTGGAGGATCTCTATTATGTGTTTGATGAAAAAACAAGAGAGGCTACTTTCAGCGCCAGGGGCGATAAGTTGATGCGTGATAAATTCGGCATAGAATTTATGCTGGAGGATATAGAGGCTTCTATCGCAGAGCTGGCTGAGGAAGAGATCCCGGAGGAAGAGAAGATAAAAAAAGAAACGGAACTGGTGGCAGCTTATTCCGATCAGCAGCAAAAAGTAGAAAGCGTAAAACAGCTCTTGAAGGCATACGTTCTTTTTCAAAAGGATGTAGACTATGTGATCAAAGACAATAAGATCGTCATTGTAGACAGTTTCACGGGAAGGATGATGCCCGGTCGCCGTTTTTCAGACGGTATTCATGAAGCGATCGAGGCAAAGGAAACAGTGGAAGTTCAAAGAGAAAGTCAGACCCTTGCTACTATTACGTTACAGAATTATTTCAGGATGTATGACAAACTGTCCGGAATGACAGGTACCGCCAAGACGGAAGAGGCGGAGTTTGAAAATATTTATCTCCTGTCCGTTATACAGGTGCCGACGAATCAACCGCTAAAGCGTGAAAATATGCCCGACCGGATATACAAGACTGAAAGAGAAAAGTTTGATGCCACCATGGAAGAGATAGTTCACTGGCATGAGAAAGGCAGGCCCGTTCTGGTCGGCACGGTGTCCATCGAAAAGTCAGAAGAGCTTAGCAAGCTCCTAAACAAAAAAGGCATCCAGCACAAGGTGTTAAACGCCAAATATCATGAAACGGAAGCCCATATTATTGCTCAGGCGGGACGCTTTAAAGCAGTGACCATAGCGACTAACATGGCAGGACGCGGAACGGATATTGTCCTGGGAGGGAATCCGGAAGATCTTGCCAAAGGTGAAATTGAGAAGCTTGAAATAGAAGAAGCTTCCGAGAGCGAAAAAGCTTATGAAAAATATTTAAGTGAATATAAAAACAAAATGGAAGAGGAACATAACAAGGTTGTGGAGACAGGGGGCCTGCATGTGATCGGAACGGAAAGACATGAGGCGCGCAGGGTAGACAATCAGCTTCGGGGAAGGTCCGGAAGGCAGGGAGATCCGGGTTCAAGCAGGTTTTATCTTTCTCTGGAAGATGATCTAATGAGGATCTTTGGCTCAGACAGGATAAAGTCAATAATGGATAAGCTGGGAATGGAAGAGGGGGAAGTGATAGAAAACCCCTTGGTTACACGTGCTGTCAGGACCGCTCAGAGCCGGGTAGAGGGACAGAATTTTGAGATAAGAAAACACCTCCTCAAGTACGACAATGTTATGAACCAGCAGAGAGAGGTTATTTACAGAAGACGCCGTATGGTCTTGACTGATAAAGAGCTCAGAAAAGAATTCTTTGAATGTTTCTCTGTTAGCCTGGAATCACTTTTAGAGAATTGGGAACAAGATCCGAATGCTTCAGCTTTTGCGAAAAATGTGATGTATCGTTTTGCTGTCATGGTAAAAAAAGATGATATTGCAGGCAAGCACGCGCAGGAAGTTATGGATATTGCGATGGACGCGATCAAAAAAAGTTATTCCGCGCGCGAGAAATTTATCGGGACTGAGCGGATAAGAGAGCTTGAAAAAATGGTCATGCTTTCCGTGATAGATTCTAACTGGAAAGAGTACTTGAGGGAAATAGATGACTTGAGGGAAGGGATCTCCTGGAGGGCCTACGCCCAGAAAGATCCGCTGATTGAATTCCAGCACGAAGCGTTCCGTATGTTTTCGGAGCTTATGATAAAAATAGATGAAGAAATAGCGGAAAGAATACTTAAGATATCCGCTATGGAGGAAAAACACAAAAAAAGCATTTTTAACCCCGAGCAGGAAACCTTTGAGCATAAGGGGTATTCGGCTATAGGTGTGCCTTCCAGCGGACAGGATGAAGTGTATGATAGCGGCACGGGAGAGGAAGACGCATTCACCCCTCTGGCGGGAGGAAAAGACATCACATTCAAAAGGGAAGCCCCTAAAGTAGGCCGCAACGATCCCTGCCCCTGCGGCAGCGGAAAGAAATATAAAAAGTGCTGCGGGAAGTAATGCCGGCACGGCATTCATGATCCATATTATGAAA
>JABMSC010000107.1 GCA_013204685.1 Candidatus Omnitrophota bacterium
AGCGAATACCCCGACGTGCGCAGAGATTATTACCATGTTGACGCGGCTTGTATGTGGATGGTAAAAAATCCGGAATGGTTCGACGTGCTTGTAACGGATAACATGTTCGGCGATATTATCACTGACCTTGGTGCTATGATACAGGGCGGGATGGGTGTAGCCGCCGGCGGGAACATCAATCCGGACGGTGTTTCGATGTTTGAACCTATCGGGGGTTCAGCTCCGAAATACACCGGAAAAAATGTGATCAATCCTCTGGCTACGATATGTGCAGGTGGCATGCTGCTTGAGACCTTGGGTGAGCAGAAAGCTGCTGACATGGTTGAGAAGGCGGTAATGGATGTTACTGCAAATAAGCTAAAAAGTCTCTCAGCAGGAAAGATGGGGTATTCGACGACAGAAGTCGGGGATCTTGTGGTTGAGGCGCTTGGAAAATAAAAAAGAAAAAAAGAGAATGGTTATGATGAATAAAAAAGACAAATACAATGTAGCAGTAATGGGCGCAACCGGTGCGGTTGGTGCCCAGTTTTTGAACCTTCTTGCGAAAAGAGATTTCCCGATCGATGAGATCCGTCTTTTGGCAAGCGAGAGGTCAAAAGGGAAGAAGCTTACTTTTAGGGATGAGGAACATGATGTCCAGATCTTAAGTGAAAACTCTTTCGAAGGTATTGATATAGTCCTGGCATCGGCCGGAGCTTCCAGAAGCAAGGAATTCCTCCCTCATGCGGTAAAGGCCGGGGCCGTATGTATCGATAATTCAAGTGCTTTTCGCATGGATCCGGATATTCCTCTGGTAGTGCCGGAGGTCAACCCACATGCCATTAAGGATCATAAGGGAATAATAGCTAATCCGAACTGTTCCACTATTCAGATGGTTCTGCCACTTTGCGCTATCAACAGGGCGAAGGGAATGAAGAGGGTCGTGGTCAGCACCTTTCAATCAGTGTCAGGAGCCGGCCAGCAGAATATACTCGAAATGGAAGCCCAGGTGGTGCGTCTCAGTAAGAATGAAACCCATCATGGCATCGGACAGCATAATGTCTCGGAAGGTATGATCAATAATTTCGATCACCAGATCGCGTATAATCTCATACCGCATATAGATGTCTTTCTGGATAACGAGTACACAAAAGAAGAGATGAAGATGGTTCTTGAGACCAGGAAGATAATGGAGCTGCCGGACCTTCCCGTAACGGCAACATGCGTAAGGGTTCCGGTTTATTATGCTCATTCTGAGAGTGTGAACGTTGAAACTGAAAAACCTGTCTCCCGGGAAGAGGCAATAGAGCTTCTTAAGGATTTTCCGGGTATAACTGTAGTTGACTCACCACGAGAGAATCAATACCCCATGCCCATAGATGTTGAGGGTAAGGATGATGTGTATGTAGGCCGTATAAGGGTAGATGAGTCCGTTCCCAGCGGTTTAAACCTGTGGGTCGTTGCGGACAATCTTCGAAAAGGCGCCGCGTTAAATGCAATTCAAATAGCGGAATTGCTTATAGCAAATTAGCCCAAGAAGTAAAAAGTTTGTGCTGAGTGCTGTGTGCTGAGAGTTGCACCCAGCACTGGAGAAAACCATGGACAGACACTGGTTTTTGTAAGCGTGCTACGTACATAATACGCAACAAGGTAACACATAACACAATCACCAATGCGTACGATCAAACTCACCATATCATACGACGGTACCAACTACAGGGGCTGGCAGCTCCAAAAAAACGGATGGACCCTCCAGGCGGAAATAGAAAAAGCCATAAAGAAAGTTTTCAAAAAACATCATAGGTTATACGCTGCAGGCCGCACGGATACCGGGGTTCATGCCAGGGGGCAGGTTGCGCATTTTAAGACCGCAGGCACCGTTCCCGCCGGAAAGATCAAAACCGCATTAAATTCATTTCTGCCCGAAGACATTGCGATAATAAAGTCCGAAGAGGTCCCCGGTGACTTTCATGCCCGTTTTAACGCAAAGAAAAAACATTACAGGTATTACATAACCACTTCAAGAAAACGCGATCCTTTCGGGGAGAGATATCTCTGGCGCATTCCGTATGATCTTGATGTTAGCTTAATGCGTTCCGAAGCAAGAAAGCTTTTGGGCACGCATGATTTTAGATCCTTCCAGGCATCTGAGAAAAAGGAAAGATCATCAGTCAGAAGAATAACAAAAATAGACATCAAAAAGAACGGATCTCAAATTTCTATAGATATCGAGGCAGACGGTTTTTTATACAATATGGTCCGTAATATTGTTGGCACTCTGGTCGATATCGGCAGGGGATACTCCCCGCCCGGAAGCATGCAAAAGATCCTCAAAAGCAAAGACCGCCGGGAAGCCGGCCCAACCGCCCCCGCTAAGGGCCTCTTTCTTGCCGAAGTTAAATATTAATTCGTAGGGGCACCCTTTATAGGTGCTCCTAAAACGATAACGTTATAACCCACCGATCGTTAAATCCGAGATCAGAAATTCAAGATCCTGTTATAGACCCTACTTGTTAAGTTATAAAAAGGCAGAAAAAGTTGTTTGACATGAATGTCGAGATATGGTAAACTAGCTTGAATGTTAGTAAAATAAATGTCTAGATAGTGTGAAATATTTACAAGCCATACGGAATAATGCTTTGCAATACGCATTACTAGGCATGAAAGGAATAAAAGGCAGAGGGAGGAGACGGAGAAATGAGTGTGGATGTGGAAAGAAGAAAGTACATTAGACGCAAAACGCATATCCCCGTGAGTATCAGCCGATTAAAGGGGGGCATAAGCAGCAAGGACTCAGATTCCATCACCAGAAATATGAGTGAAGGAGGGATCTGTTTCCGTGCTCCTAATTTTATTCCTATGGCCTGCAGGATTGTGTTCGAATTGGACATGCCTGCCTTTTCGGATCCGGTGAAGATCGTTTCCAGGGTAGCCTGGATAGATAAAACGGCTTCAGGGGAGGATTACGAGATAGGCGCCCAGTTTCTTGATATGTCAAGAGAGGACAAGGAACTCTTGATGAAATACATAGCCAGTCTTGAGGGGTGATCAGGGACTGGCGTCTGATGTGTAAATTAGCAATTCAAAGTGCTGATTTTACATTGCTGAATTTGCACTTTAAATTTATCATACTGACCCCCCGGAAGAACCCAAACCTTAACATCCCTCTTGACAAAACAGGCTAAATATGCTAATTTTACTGTTCTGAGTTTAGTGCCATTATTATTGGCGGGATATAGTTAAACGTGCAAAAGCAAAAAAGATAGAGATTAATTATAATGAAAACGAAAATATTAAAACAGGCTGAAGTAGAGCATCCCTGGTATCTGGTAGATATCGGGGATAAGGTTCTCGGTAGGGCCGCTACTCAGATCGCGAATCTTTTGATGGGGAAGAATAGAGCCGATTTCACTCCTCATGTAGATTCGGGCGGAGGAGTGGTCGTTGTAAACTGTAATAAAATAAGGGTTACCGGGAACAAGGCCAGTCAGAAGGTGTACAAGAGATTTTCCGGTTATCCCGGCGGTCAGAAAGAAACAGTTTATAGCAAGATGTTCGAGAAAGATCCTGCGTATATCGTCAGACACGCAGTAAAGGGCATGCTTCCCAAGAACAAACTCGGCGCGCGCATGCTGAAAAGGCTAAAATTGTATGTGGGCAGCGAACACGATCAAGCTGCGCAGAAACCGGAAGAATATAAGATCTAGCAAGGAGTAATAAATGCCAGAATTATTAGAATACACAGCAGTTGGAAGACGAAAAGAATCCGTCGCAAGGGTCCGGCTTCGTCCCGGCAGCGGCAATGTAAAGGTTAATAAGAGAAAATTTGATAACTTTTTCACCAGGGAAACGCACAGGATCATTGTGATGAAACCCATGGAAGTAACTGGTATGATAGATAAATACGACGTGATCGCTACTATTGACGGTGGAGGGATCAGCGGGCAGGCCGGTGCGCTCAGGCACGGCATTGCAAGGGCACTGGTAAAGAGTGACGATGGTCTTAGGCTTGCGCTGAAGAAGAGCGGGTTTCTTACGCGTGACCCAAGAGCCAAAGAGAGGAAAAAATACGGTCAGAAGAGAGCTAGAAAGAACTTCCAGTTCTCTAAGAGATAAATCGCTGAAAGCCGCCGGCTTTCAGCTGCCGGCTTTCAGGTTAGAATATATAAGCGGATCGACCTGAAAAGGCGGTCCGTTTTTTTTTAATGAGGCCATAAGTTATGAACACTGTTGTGTTCATAACTTATACGGCCGAATTAACCCCGTTACAGATTTCTGTGAAATTTGTAACGGGGTAAGTTCGGGCAAATCACTTATGTCGCGCTTTGTGCTCCATAAGGGAGGGCCTTACTTAAAAACTGTTGACTTAAGTGCACATATATTTTATACTTGGGTTTTTACTATTAAGTATTGTATATACGCTAAATAAATAGAGGTGATATTATGATCAAAGCAGGAGTAATTGGCGCCACAGGATATACTGGTGAAGAACTTGTAGAGGTTCTTCTGAATAATCCCGAAGTTGAGATAACATCACTTTCTGCGCTTGTGGATAAGGAATTGCCGTTCTCAGACCTGTATCCGAGGTTCGGGAAAAAGATATCACTGGTTTGCAAAAATCTTAATATAGATGAGGTTGCTTCAAACAGCGACATTGTTTTTCTGGCCCTTCCGCATACGGTTTCCATGAAAATAGCACCTGAATTCCTTAAAGCGGGTAAAAAGGTCATTGACTTAAGCGCAGATTACCGCCTGCCGGCGGATACTTACCAAGTGTGGTATGGCGGGGAGCATACGGATACTGAAAATCTTCAAAAAGCCGTATACGGACTTCCGGAAATAAACAGGGAAAAGATCAAAGATGCGGATCTTGTGGCTAACCCCGGCTGTTATCCGACAAGCGTTATTCTGGGACTTTTGCCTCTTGTCAAAGATATAAGCAAAGCGGGCCTTGAAGTAATAGTGGATTCAAAAAGCGGGGCGACAGGCGCAGGACGGAAGGCTTCAATTCCGCTTTCTTTCGGTGAAGTTGACGAGAATTTCAAGGCTTATAAAGCGAACGAGCATCAGCATATGCCTGAAATGGAACATGTGCTTGCCGGTGCGGCCGGAGGCGATGTCAGGGTGAATTTTACGCCGCATTTATTGCCGATACGCCGGGGCATTTTATCGACGATCTATATTCAGCATAAAGGGTTACCGGAAGCTGAAAAAATATATAAAATGTATGGATCTGTGTATAAAAACGAACCGTTTATAAGGCTCCGTCCTTCAGGCGTGCTGCCCGAAGTGCAGGATGTTGCGGGAACAAATTTCTGTGATATCGGCATTACGGTTGCCGGTGGTCTGGTGGTAATAGTTTCTGTTATAGATAATCTACTGAAAGGCGCAAGCGGTCAGGCAGTGCAGAATATGAACATAATGTATGGGTTGGATGAGGGGTTGGGGCTCATTTAAATAAGGAAAATACGACATGACAAAACATAAGTTACCCAAGGGTTTCCAGGCAAGCGGGATACATTCGGGGGTTAAGAAAAAACGCAAGGATCTTTCTCTTGTTTATTCGAAGACGCCTTGTAAGGTGGCAGCTCTTTTTACAAAGAATGCCGTTAAGGCGGCTCCTGTTCTTTTAGCTGAGGAAGAGCTTGCGAAAGATTGTCACATCCATGCGGTTGTTATTAATAGCGGTAATGCCAACTGTATGACCGGCAGGAGGGGCCTGAAAGACGCCGGAAGGATAGTAAGTGAAACCCGGAAACTGCTCGGCGCATCTAAGGGAACAGTGCTTACGTCATCGACCGGTATTATAGGCGAGTTTCTTCCGATGAAAACAATACTTAAAGGGCTCCCCAAGCTTGTTAAGAAGCTTTCACGTGATGGCCTGGATGATGCAGCGCAAGGAATAATGACGACGGATCGTTTTGCTAAAGTGTCGGTTCGAACCTTTGAAATGGCCGGTAAGAAGATAACGATCTCCGGGTTTACTAAAGGCGCCGGTATGATAAAACCGGATATGGCCACAATGCTGGGCTATGTTATGACGGATGCGAATGTTTCGGAAAAAGCGCTTAAAAAAGCTTTATTCGAATGTAACTCGAGTTCTTTTAACGCGATCACCGTCGACGGGGACATGAGCACTAACGACACTGTTATGCTTCTTGCCAATGGCAAGTCCGGGAATAAACTTATCCTGGAGAAGGATAAAAGCTTTAACACCTTTAAGGGGAACCTCAAAGCCGTATGTGTGGACTTAGCCAAGATGATCGTAGAAGACGGTGAAGGCGCGACTAAGTTTATAGAAGTTTCCGTGAAAGGTGCGCATTCAAAAAGAGATGCTAAAAGGGTAGCGGATGCTATCGGAAACTCTCTTTTAGTTAAGTGCGCCGTTTTAGGCGGCGACCCGAACTGGGGCCGGATCGCTTCATCGGCGGGATCAAGCGGTGTAAAATTTGACCCTGACAGGATGGAGATAAAACTGGACGGGGTTACGTTCTTTAAAGTGGGACGGAAAGCCGCTTTTGTTGACAGGAAGAAATCAAAGGTATTTAAAAAGAAATCTGTCAAAATTGAAGTTGATCTTCATGCAGGAAAATCAGAAGCTGTAGTTTATTCCTGCGATATATCGAAGAAGTACATAACACTTAATTCGTATTATACGACGTAGCTGATTTGCGATAAACGGGAGCGAAAACATGGAAGAAGCCATCAAGAAGAGCCAGGTGCTGAGCGAAGCGCTGCCTTACATTAAGAAATTTTTTGGTAAGGTTGTTGTCATTAAGTTCGGCGGGAGCGCTTTGCATGAAAAAGGATCCCGTGAGATGGTAATGCAGGATATTGTTTTCATGCGATACGCCGGCATGAAACCCGTTCTTGTGCATGGTGGGGGACCAAACATAAATGAGCGCCTTAAGGAAGCCAATATAGACATAAAGTTCGTGGATGGGCTCAGGGTCACATGTGAGAAATCCATGGGCGTGGTTGATTCGGTTCTTACAGAAGTTAACGCGGAACTTGTGAATGAGATCAATTCTTTCGGCGGCGAAGCTTTTGGTCTAAGCGGCAAAGAAAACAATATGGTGAGTGCGGTAAAAAGGGACGGTGCAGATCTGGGGTTTGTGGGAAGCGTTGAATCCGTTGACACAACTATTCTGAACCGGCTTACAGATACGAATATAATCCCGGTGGTATGCCCTGTCGGAAAAGGAAAAGATAACGCGCTTTACAATATTAACGCCGATGAAGCGGCATCAAATATTGCGGTAGCGCTTAATGCGGAAAAATTTGTCCTTCTTACGAATGTCGAAGGCGTTATGAAGAACAAGGACGATTCCGGCACGCTCTTCCATTCACTAACGATGGAGGCAACCGGACACTTGATAGAAACGGGTGTCATTGATGGGGGTATGGTGCCAAAGGTTAATGCCTGTTTGCATGTATTAAAAGGGGGAGTTAAGAAGGCCCATATTGTTAATGCTATGCTTTCACATGCGCTTCTTTTGGAGATCTTTACCGATAAGGGTATTGGCACAGAAATAGTTCACGGGTAGAGGGCGCGGGATCAAGATAAGGACGGAGAAATGAACTTAAAAGATGTTAAAGAGCTTTATGATAAATATATACTTGAAACCTACACGCGGACCGATTTTTGTCTTGTTAAGGGTGAAGGGGTCTGGGTTGAGGATATCGACGGGAAAAAATATATGGATTTTTTCCCCGGTTGGGCCGTAAGCGGCATAGGACACCGGCATCCGAAAGTTATCGAGAAACTCAACCAGCAGCTCGGGAAGATACTGCACGTCTCGAACAATTTCTACAATGATGTCCAGCCGCTTCTTGCGGAGAAGATAATAGAGTATTCTTTTCCGGGCAAGGCGTTTTTTGCCAATTCCGGCGCAGAAGCCAACGAGGGAGCTATAAAATTTGCAAGGAAGTACGGGTATCCTGAGAGGCATGAGATCATCACTATGGAAAAGTCGTTTCACGGCCGGACCATGGCTACCTTAACAGCTACGGGACAGGATAAGGTGAAGAAGGGGTTTGGTCCTCTGGTTGAAGGGTTTAAGCATGTTCCCTTCAATGATATTGAAGCATTTACTTCGGCGATCACGGATAAGACGGTAGCTGTTATGCTGGAGCCCATACAGGGAGAGGGCGGCATCAATGTCGCCGGTAAGGAATACATTAAAAAGATGAGCGAGATCTGCCGCGAGAAAGATATTCTCATCATCATGGATGAAGTGCAGACATGTATGGGCAGGACGGGTGAGATGTTTGCTTATAAGCATTACGGGATCGAACCGGATGCTATAACCCTTGCGAAGTCGCTCGGGGGAGGGTTACCGATAGGAGTTCTTGTTCTCGCCGAGAAACACAAGGATGTTTTACCGCCCGGCTCGCATGCATCGACTTTCGGGGGCAGCCCCATAGTATGTGCCGCGGCTCTGGGTGTATTTGAAGCAATAGAAGAGGATTCTCTTCTTGATAACGCGGTAAAAATGGGTGAGTATATCAGGTCCTGTATAGGTGATCTTAAGGCTTCGGTACCTATGATCGGTACCGTAAAAGGTATTGCGCTGATGATCGGTGTTGAGCTTGATATGGAGGATGCCTCAGGTATTGCGGATGAATGCCGCGAAGAGGGACTTTTAATAAACTGCACGCAGCAAAACGTGCTCAGGATAATGCCGCCCTTGACTATTACAAAAGAAGACGTTGATAAAGCCATGGAAATACTTCGGAAGGTATTAAAAAAACACTGACAGGGAGAAAGAAATGAAACGGGATTTGATAACGATAGAAGACCTTAGCTCAAAAGAGATATCCGATATATTAAAACTGGCGCATAAGCTGAAAAAGAAGCCTCTTTCAAAGAAAAAGGCGCTAAAGAATAAGACAATGGCTCTTTTGTTCCAGAAACCGTCAAACAGGACAAGGATATCTTTTGAGGTGGCAATGGTCCACCTGGGGGGATATGTTCTATACTTGAGCCCGCGTGAGATCAAAATGGGTGAGCGTGAACCGGTTAAAGATGTTGCCCGGGTTGTCTCCCGCTATGTCGACGGTATAGTCGCAAGGGTGTATTCGCATCAGGATGTCGCCGGGCTCGCAAAATATTCGGATGTTCCGGTAATAAACGGTTTGTCGGACCTTGCGCATCCCTGTCAGGCATTGAGCGACATATTTACGGTGAAAGAAAAGATGAAGACACTTAAGAATGTGACGATCTCATATGTGGGTGACGGGAACAATGTCTTAAATTCACTGCTTATGGTATGCGCAAAAACCGGCGTGAATATACGCGTAGCAACGCCTGTTGGGTATCGGCCTTCGGGGGAGATACTTGAGAAAGCGGAAAAAATAGCGAATGAGACCGGAGCCTCTATCGATGTATTCAATGACCCCCATGAAGCCGTCAAGGGCAGTGATATTGTATATACCGATGTGTGGATCAGTATGGGGCAGGAAGAAGAAAGGGAGAAGCGTCTCCTGGATTTTTCGTCTTACCAGGTGAATGAACAGCTGATGCGGTCCTCTAAGGATGCTTTTATAATGCACTGTCTTCCCGCGCATCGCGGTGAAGAGATAACGGATGTCATCGATGGAAAGAATTCCATCGTATACGATCAGGCAGAGAACAGGATGCATGTGCAGAAAGCGATATTGCTGCGTATGCTTGCTAAGTAGTCGTCCGTCGTCCGTCGTCAGTATTCAGAATGAAGAAAGCGAGCTAATCGCCCCGAATAACGAATTACGAACAACGAACGACGAAACACGAAAACGAGGAGAGTTACTATGTCAAAAAAGAAAATTGTACTCGCATACTCAGGTGGACTCGATACCTCCGTCATAATCAAGTGGCTTATGGAACGTGACTACGAGGTTATCTGTTACATGGGTGACGTCGGCCAGGGAGCTGATACAAAAATCGGAAAAGAACGGGCCCTTCAGATAGGCGCTAAGAAGTGTATAGTCGGGGATCTTAAAAAGGAATTCATAACCGGTTATGCGTTTAAGGCGCTCAAAGCGGGTGCTTTATATCAGGGGAAGTACAATCTGGCTACGGCTCTTTCCAGGCCGCTTATTGCTGAAGCGATGGTGCGGGTTGCTGAAAAAGAGAAGGCTTCGGCTGTCGCTCACGGCTGCACTGGAAAGGGTAACGATCAGGTCCGGTTTGAAGTTACGTTTCACCAGAAAGCCCCCAAATTGGAAGTTATTGCCCCGGTCAGGGAATGGGAACTTACGACGCGTGAATCGGAAGTGGATTATGCGAAGAAGCATAAGATACCGATCGAGCAGACAAAGAAACGGTTATACAGTATCGATGTAAATCTGTGGGGGATCAGCGTGGAAAGCGGAAAGCTTGAAGACCCGTGGACGGAGCCCCCTAAAGACACATACATCAGTATCACTGATCCTGAAAAGGCACCTGGCAAGGCAAAGTATATAACTGTTACTTTTAAAAAAGGAGTGCCGGTTGCTATTAACGGCAGGAAATATGATCCTGTCAAACTTGTTGCCAAACTGAATGAAATAGGCGGCGCGCATGGTGTTGGCAGGGTTGATATGATCGAGGACCGTCTTGTCGGGATAAAGTCGCGCGAGGTGTACGAAGCACCTGCCTCGGAGATACTTTACACCGCTCATACGGCGCTTGAGGAACTTGTTCTTGACAGGGAGACCCGGCGGCACAAGGTGCTTCTTGCCGAGCGTTATGCGGAACTGGTGTATTACGGTCTCTGGTTCACGCCTCTTAAGTCATCCATCGATGCCTTTGTCGATAGTACGCAGAAGGATGTTTCGGGAGATGTGAAATTGAAACTTTACAAGGGAAGCGTTACGGTAGCGGGCAGGAAGAGCCCGAAATCACGTTATAACAAAAAACTGGCTACTTACGGAAAAGGTGACATCTTCGACCAGTCACTGGCGAAGGGGTTTATTGATCTGTGGGCGATGCCGTATCGCAAGTAAGGGATAAGAGTTCGTGGTTCGTGGATCGTGGTTCGTGATTCGTTCAGACACACAATACGAAACCCGAAACCCGAAACCCGAAACCCGAAACACGAAAAAAGGAGAGCTGTCATGGCTAAACTATGGGGTGGACGATTCGCCAGGAAAAAAATGGATGCTGATGTTCTTAAATTTACTTCCAGTATCGATGTGGACAAAAAACTTGCTGAATACGATTGCGTGAGCACAAAAGTTCATGTTCAGATGTTGTGTAACGCCGGCTTACTCTCAAACGGAGAGAAGAAAAAACTTCTGGGCATTCTGGACGGGCTTTTGGATAAGATCAAGAAAGGAAAGTTTGAAAAACTGGAAAACTATGAGGATATTCATTCGGCAATTCAGGACTATGTGGAGAAAAAAGCGCCTCTAGCGGCAAAAAAGATGCATACGGGAAGGAGCCGCAATGAACAGGTGGTAAATGACGTCCGGTTATATTGCAAAGACAACATAGAGGAAATCCAGAAACTCATCTTGAAGCTTCAGAAGACCTTAACTCATCTTGCGAAAAAGAACATCAATATTATCATGCCTGGATACACGCATCTTAACCGGGCTCAGCCGGTTCTTTTTTCGCATCTTGTTATGGCCTATGTTGAAATGCTCGGACGTGATCATGAACGTCTTGAAGGCGCGAAATCCCGCTCGGACGTTTCCGTTATGGGATCAGGCGCTATTGCCGGGTCAGCATTAAAACTGGACCGCAAGTTTACTGCCAGGAAGCTTGGTTTTAATAATATTTCCGCGAACAGTATTGATGCTGTCAGCGACAGGGATTTTGTTGTCGAGTTTGTCTCCTCACTTTGCCTGGTTGCCGTGCATCTTTCCCGGATATGTGAGGATCTTATACTTTACTCTACGGCGGAGTTCGGATTTCTGGAGATCGGGGCAGATTTTTGCACGGGCAGTTCCCTTATGCCTCAGAAGAAAAATCCTGATGTACTGGAACTGGTGCGGGGTAAATCCGCTCAGGTCATGGGTGCGCTTAATTCGCTGGTGATACTTCTTAAGGGCCTGCCGCATTCTTATAACCGTGATCTGCAGGAAGATAAAAAGCCGCTGTTTGAATCGGTCGATTTTATTACCAGCGCTCTTCAGATAATGGCCGGTTTAATAGCAAGTATTACGGTTAAAAAGAAGGCAGCACGAGAGGCTCTTGAGGATGAGTTCATTTACGCGACTGACCTCGCGGAATATCTTGTGAGGAAGGGCCTTTCGTTCAAAGATGCTCATGAAGCGGTCGGAAAAATAGTAAAACACTGCATAAAAAAGAACATAAACATTTCCGATTTATCCATATCGGAGCTAAAGAAGTTTTCCGAAGAATTGGATAAAAATGTTTATGGCCTGTTGAATCCGGAAGTGTCTGTTGAAAATAAAAAGACACCGGGAAGTACCAACCCGAAGCTGGTGAAAAAAGAAATAGATAAGTGGAATAAAAAACTTAAGTAAGGAGAGCCAAATGCACGAATTTCAGTATAAGGACGGGATGTTTTGTTGTGAAGAGACTCCTTTGGCCGAGATAGTCAAGGAGCATCCCACACCTTTTTATCTTTATAGCCACAAGACGGTGATGGATCATTTTAATAAGATAAAAGATGCTTTTAAGGAACTTGATCCCGTTATCTGTTTTTCGATGAAATCCAATTCAAACCTGAGTATCTGCAAGGCTCTGGTAAATGCGGGTTCAGGACTTGATATTGTCTCCGGCGGCGAGCTCTATAAAGCGCTGAAGATAGGGTGTCCCCCGGAAAAAATAGTGTACGCAAGTGTGGGCAAAACGGAAGAAGAAATAAAAGCAGCCATCAAAAAAGGCATATTGTTTTTTAATGTGGAATCCACCCCGGAACTCATTATGATCGATACGGTGGCGAAAGGCCTTAAGAAAAAGGCAAGAGTCACAATAAGGCTTAATCCGGATGTGAAGGCTGACACCCATGATTATATAACGACGGGTACAAAAGAAAAGAAATTCGGTATAGATTTCGCCTCAGCGGAAGAGATATTCGATAACGCAAATAAATATCCGCATGTGGAGCTAAAGGGCGTGCACATACATATCGGATCACAGATAACCGAAACGGAACCTTTTGTGGCGTCCGTTAAGAAAGTCCTGGATTTTATTGAAAAGAGCAGCGTACAGATCGAATGGCTGAACCTGGGAGGGGGGTTCGGGATAATCTATGAGGAAGAGCCAGCCAGAACAGCTGAGGAATTCGCGCGCGCGCTTGTTCCGCTAATTAAAGGTAAAGGGCTTAAACTTATTATGGAGCCGGGACGTTTTATAGTGGGAAACAGCGGCATACTTGTATGCAAGGTTCTTTATGTAAAGACAGGGGCCACCGGTAAAAAGTTCGCTATCGTGGACGCCGGGATGAGTGACCTGATACGCCCGAGTTTGTATGAGGCCTATCATCGCATATGTCCTATAGCAGAACGTAAGGCGAAGACTTTTAAATATGATATAGTGGGCCCGATATGCGAAAGCGGCGATTATCTTGCACTGGATAGAGAACTTCCGGAAGTGCTTGCCGGTGATTATCTTTCTGTTCTGGGTGCGGGGGCCTACGGGTATGTGATGGCCTCGAATTATAATTCCAGGCCGCGCCCGGCGGAACTATTGATGATTAATGGTGAAGTTAAAGTGGCAAGGAAAGCTGAGACATATAAGGATCTTGTTAAGGGCGAGAAGATTCTTAGAGAGATAAAATAGTTCGCGTGGTCGCCTGGTGCGGGTTACTCCGTCCTCAAACATGCGGTCGAACAAAGTTCGACCGCACTGTGCGCGGAACGTGGTTCATTGATTGCCTTGTGCAGGTTACTCCGTGCTCAAACATGCGGTCGAACAAAGTTCGACCGAACTGCGCGCGGA
>JABMSC010000108.1 GCA_013204685.1 Candidatus Omnitrophota bacterium
CCTCCTGTTCGTCGGATTATCTACGCCCGTCGCGGCATTTCCTCATGCCTTCCCTGAGGCCCTCTGGCCTCAGGACTTCCTCGGGAGCGGTGTCCCTCGGTCGCGCCATTCGGTCAGATACAGCGAACGAGCCAAGCGAGTTCGATTTACCCAACCCGGGAAGCATGCCTTCCCTCAAAATCAAACCGGGTTGGAAAACCAGGCCCGAGCTACATGCGAGGGCCGCAGGATCCCAACACGGGGAGTATGACGTAACGAGAAATCCCGGGGAAAAGCTTGCTTTTCAACCGGGATTTTGAGTGAAGTCATGAATAAATTGTTTACCGAGAGCCCAGCGCCGCTCAAACAATTTATTTACATAATAAAAAGGCCTGCTGCGTTAAGCAGCAAGCCTTTTTATTATGGCTCCCCGGGTTGGACTCGAACCAACAGCCTATTGGTTAACAGCCAATCGCTACTACCATTGAGCTACCGGGGAGCGTTAAATCTATATTTGAACTTAAATTATAGATAAAAAAAGGGGTAATGTCAATTTATACTTTGGGACCAGACCCAAAATCTTGAGCTCTCCACCACCTCAAGAAAGTAATGCAGATAGCTTTTGTTTCTGGTACAATATTTGTAATATTTGGCTTAAAATTGCACATACTATAAGGAGGGAATATGAAAATAGTTATTTGTCTACTTCTCGTCGGATGTTTGCTTTTATCTTGTGGGGCAGCTTTTGCTTTGACCGACGCACAGCGCGCTGAGCAGCGCCGCCAGCAGCAGGCTGCGCAAAGGGCCTATGAAGCAAGTGCAAGCTCCTATGACCAGGTTGCCACTGAAGCTTCGGCCGCAAGAGAAACAGCCAGAGACGTCCGTGACGTGTCAGCTTACACAGTAATAGGCGGTGCAACTGCCGGCGCCGGAGGCGCTGCAGGAGGAGCAGCTATCGGAACATATGATAGAGTTATGGATGATGATTGATCGCAAGATGCAACACATAAAAAAAAGCAGAGCGCGTTTTAAAGATGCTCTGCTTTTTTTATGTCCCTTGGCTCTCCTCCGCCCATATGGTACAATCCATTTATGACCCACAAACCCCGTTACATAGTTCATGCCGATATGGATGCTTTTTTCGCGTCCGTTGAACAGCGCGATAATCCCGAATACAAAGGCAGGCCTGTTATCGTTGGGGCTGATCCTAATGGCGGAAAAGGACGCGGCGTGGTTGCCGCCTGTTCATACGAAGCCAGGAAGTTCGGCATACACTCGGCCATGCCTATATCGACCGCATATAAAAAATGTCCCAATGCGGTTTTTGTGCATCCTGATATGTCAAAATACGTCAGGGTTTCTCACCAGATATTCGAAATATTTGAAAGGTTCACTCCCGATATAGAGCCAATAAGTATTGACGAGGCCTTTCTTGACATAACCGGAAGTTACCACCATTTCGGGACTCCGGTCGAAGCATGCCGGAAGATCAAACACACAATAAAAAAAGAAACCTCCCTTACGGCATCAATAGGCCTGGCGCCTAATATGATGACGGCAAAGATCGCCTCTGACCTCAAAAAACCTGACGGACTTGTTGTCGTGGAAGAAAAGAATCTGCTCAAATTCCTCCATCCCCTGCCGGTAAAACGGCTTTGGGGTGTAGGAGAAAAAACCCTCGCAGTTTTAAATAGCATGGGAATAAATACCATAGGCGATATAGCTGGACGCGACATCAGTGAACTTGACGACATCTTAGGGGCAAACGGCAGGCATATATGGGATCTTTCTAATGGCACCGACCCGCGCGATGTGGAAACTGAGGATATCGTGAAATCCATAAGTAATGAGTACACTTTTGATGAAGATACCACAAGTAAACATCAGATACTGGATGTATTAATGCACTTAAGCGAAAAGGTGTCCCGCAGAATGCGCAAGTCCGGATTTAAAGGGAGAACCATAACCCTGAAAATAAGGTTTTTCGACTTCAAGACATTCACGCGGTCTATAACAGTTGATTTGCCAACAGATTTCACTGAAGACATTTATAGAAATGTATCAGATAAATTAAATGAATTTAACCTTAAAGAAAAGGCGATTCGCCTACTCGGCGTGCGCGTATCGAATTTCGTAGACAGCAACTGGCAGTCTGATCTTTTTGATGCATCCATGGAGAAAGGTGAGAAAAAAGAAAGGCTGCAAAAAGCACTGGACCGAATAATGGACAGATTTGGTGAAGATGCGGTGAGGCATCGGGGATAAATCAAGGTACAATACGATTAAAATTCGAAATCAGAAATCCGAAATACGAAACAAATTCGAAATCTCAAACCACAAATTCCAAACACCACCGCAAGCTTTCGAGAATATTAAGTATTATCGTTGAGCTCAACGCGGGTTTTTGGTATTTGAAATTTCGTATTTATCACTTACAAGCTACCGCCTAAACAACATCTGCGTCGCTATCATATCCGCCTTGGTCTTTCCCACAAGGTTTTCAGCTATCTTAAAAGCATACTCAAAAGCTGTCGCGGGTCCCTGGCTTGTAATAATATTTCCTGACTGAACTACCTTATCCTTAACATGCTCTATGTCTGTCGAGAAGTTCTTCTCCAGGCCCGGATAACATGTCGCTTTTTTTCCGCTTAAGATGCCCGTGGGAGCGAGAACAAGAGCCGGTGAAGCACATATGGCTGCAATAAGCCTGCCATCGGAATTCATTTTAAGTATTAGATCTTTCACCTTCTTTGAAAGCGCAAGATGTTCTGCACCCGGAAGCCCTCCGGGAAACACCAGGGCATCGGGGGTAGAATTATAGTCTTCAAGAATAACATCAGTCTGTATGGTAACTCCCCGTGCTGAGGATATTAAGTTGGACCCTACTCCGGCAACAGTTACGTCAACCTCCGCCCGGCGGAGAACGTCTACAGGAACCATTGCTTCTGCTTCCTCAAACCCTTCCGCGAGAACAATAAGTGCTGTCTTTTTCATACTATCTCCTTACCAGAATTTTTATATCAATTACTCGTCACAAATCTAGCTGACAAGTCCACTGCCTCTTGCACTCCCTTATTATAACTCTCTCTATCCTCGCGGGAGAGCTCCTCCCATGCGGGCTTCCGTAAGGGCAGGTCACTTACAAATAATAACCCGGCCGCCCTCAATCCTATTTTTGCGGCCGCCTGATACGCGGCGGAAAGCTCCATGTCTATTCCTTTAAAATCTTTCCCTTCAAGGCTGCAAAGATTTTCAGGGGTTTCAGCCAAAAGTGATCCTATCGTAATAATATTGCCTTTCTTCAGGTGTATTTCCGCAGGCGCCCTTTTCCCCAAAAAAACACCTAACTCTTCTATGTATGAAAGATCAGCCGGTATCATGTTCTCTTTAGAAAGAATTCTATCCATATCAAACTTATCATCATGATAAAGGGTGAATCCTTCCCCGTTAAAAGCATTCTCGCCTATTATAATATCTCCGATATTACAGTCTCCCACCCCGCCGCAGGACCCCACAAAAAGAATATTACTCACAGAAGTATTTTTAAGAAGAAGGACCGCATCACCCGCTAAAGACGCGCCTATACTGCAGCCGATGAGTCCCACCTCTTTCCCGTTCTTAGACGCCACACTGCCGCTAAAAAGCTTCCCGCTAAAAGTCTTATGCTCCTCAAAAAGTTTGCTGAATCTCTTCAGGAGAAAAAACGGGGTTAATATGACGGTCTCCGGAAAAATATCAGGCCCGCATCCGAAAAAATATTCAAATTGTTTTGTCATTTGGGACTTATCACTCGTCATCACACGTCTATTCCTTCCGTCTCCCGCACTTAGTACACTCGGTATTAAGCTCCGTATTATCCGTATAGCAGTGCCGGCAAACCCAAAAACCTTCCGGGGGAGATTTGATCCTCTTCCATATTTTTATTTGCGGAAGGACCCAACGATTAACCAGGACATATGCCCCAATAATGAATAGCAGCAACATCCCTGTTGATACAAATCCCGGGATCCTTACCATCGGCACAACTCTGTTCAAATTTATATTGTATCCTTCGAGATGCTCCCTCACCAAATAGTAAGCTTCTCCGTACTCCTCTATGTCATCTCTAGAAAGATTCACTATGAGGGCCCCTGAGATGCGGTACTCCCCTTCGGAATACCTCTTCAGCTTATTAAGATAACTTTTATAATACCTTGCCGCTAGCTTATGCTTACCCTGCTCTTCGTAAACAAGTCCTAACAAAAAATCCGTATAAAAATACTCGGGCCATGCCTCCCGTGCTTTTAAGAGATCTCCACCGGCTTCCCGGAAATCTCCATTCGAGATCGCATATATTCCTTCATTGTATGAATCGACAAACTTGTTGATCTCCCCTTTGATCCTGCTCTTCGGGAGCATTCTATCGGTAAAATCCTGATTTAAGAGAAGTCTCTTATAGGAAAAGAAATACTTCTCATTCGCGATCGCCTTAGGGGACACAAATGTGAATGTTATTATCAAAAAGAAAAAAAGATATTTTGATCTTGGAAGAATTTTATTTTTCATATTATAAAACGTCAAGGTAAGGCTGGATCACGGGTTAAAGAACCGTGCTTGGGATACTATTGAGTATTCCCGAGTAAACTCAATATCTTGTCTATCTCGAAAGGCTTGTACACTATCTCGGAGGCATTCTCCTTTAATGCTTCATGCACCATCTCGTCCACGGAATAACCGGTCATCATGATAAAGGTTGTTTCCGGTTTTATCTTCTTTATTTCCTTCATGGTCCGGATACCGTCTATTTCCGGCATCCTGATATCAACAAACATTACGTCAAAATCACTATTTTTAGATTTTTCTATTGCCTGATGCCCGCCGTAACAGCATTCCGCTTTATAATCGTACGACTTCAAGATATCGCAGAAAACATCGGCAAAATCCTTATTATCGTCTACTATTAATATGCTCTGCTTTTCCTGGACCATGTAAATCCCTCCCCCGGATAACAAGGGTTGTCGGCAGCGTGAAAATTGCCTGGCATCAAAACCAATTCTACAATAAGTAACTTGCTTTGTCGAGATATTTCGCTTTAAATTCAGATACATTCCGCTGGAAATTAGAAATTCCTAACGGGCCTCATCTCTAGCCGCAAGCCTTTCCCACTGCACTAATACGCCTTCTTTTGCCTCATTAAACCAACCACCGGCGCTCTTCCTGATGTCATCCCTTTTCTTTTTTACCGCATTTGTCGAACTCGCAAACACCTCTTTCGTAACCTTGAAAAATTCCCGGGTTGGCTCAAAAACCACTCTCTTCCCCGCACTATATGCCCCTCCTGCGATTTTAGATGCTTCATATCTTGGCAAGTTTATCACATCCTCAAATACCATCTTATTCCAGACCTGATCCAATATAAGCCCTATCAGCGAGAATGGATCAGTGACGTCCTTATGCACTTCATCCAGGTTTATATCATATCTTTTTACCAGTTGTTTCGCTTCGGGAGAATAATCCCAGTAAGCGAACTCCTTCCCTTTGAGATGCAGGAGATCGATCGTAATTTCCGGCATCTTACTTTGTGCTTCAGTCGGCTTTTTTTCAACACCCTTTTCATGCTTCATTGTTTTCAAAGAATCAACATTAACCAACCCGTCTTTATTGCGTATCATATTCAGATTCTTCAGATAGAACTTCAACTCGTAGAGATATATCTTCCCCAGAAAAATGCTGGAAAGGTCAAAATCTATATAGAATCTTGAGATCTCTGCCATGACAGGGGGAGAAAACCCTTCGGGGTTATACAGAATAATATCCTTGAGGTCTATGGCACTGTTCAGGATCTCTACGTCTACTTTTCCTATATCCATTTTAACGCCGAATACAAACCAGCCGGTTTTTTCCAGACAAAATTTAATGGCCTTGTCTTTATGCGTCACAAGGACTATCGCCAGGGAAAAACCTATTATGAATATGAGAATATTTTTCTTCATGGTTTCGGTTATCTTGACCGCAAAGATTAAAGGTCTGCTTTACCGCTTGCCAGCAACGCTTCAGCTGTCTCCAGATCGATCCCGTCTGTGATCTTAAGGTTGTACGCGCTTCCCCCGACAGCCTTTACGGAACCGGGCATATTGAGTACCAGAGTGCAATCATCAGTTGCATCAGTAGTGCCTTTATCTTTTGCCATCTGATGAGCTTTCCGGATCATATCATAGCGAAAGGCCTGGGGAGTTTGTATTCTTTTAAGGCCGGTTCTGTCGGGTATGCTGCCTACAAGGTCATCCTTTTTAGAAACTACAGTATCGGTCATATCAATTACCGGAGCGGCAGCACCGGTCACCGCGGCTCCCTCCGATACATCTTTTATGATCTTTTCGGAGACAAAGGGCCTTACCGCATCGTGTATTAAAACAATTTCAGTGTCGCTTGAGCAAGATTTAACTCCTAAAAATGAAGACTCCTGGCGCGTCTTTCCTCCCGGGATGACTTTGCTCACCTTCCGTATATTGTTTTCATCTATCAGGGCCTTTGTCTTGTCAATATAATCCTCGAAGCACACAATAATTATCTCTGAAACTATCGGACTTTTTTCAAAACACTTCAAAGTGCGCGTTATTATCTCTTGTCCAGCCAAAAACAGGAACTGTTTGGGAAGTTCCGCCTGCATCCTTTCCCCTCGTCCCCCGGCAAGTATTACCGCAGTAATTTTATTCTTCATATTGCACCTTAAAACTCCAAAAACTTACCCTTCTCCATCAGCTTCTTTCCATCGAGGTAAATTTCCGGGCCGGTAATTACACCGTCGAGATGAAGCGGCACATCGTTATCCCCGCCAAAAGAAAGATTGTTTCCAACAGCAACATGCACGGTCCCGATAACTTTCTCGTCTTCAAGAATATTGCCAATGATCATGGCTTTTGGATTAAGGCCTATCCCGAGTTCAGCTACGCGATACGCCCGCGGCCCTGCTTTATCCAGCCGCTGTTTCACCTGTCCGGAATTTTCTCCTTCTATCTCATATACATTGCCTTCCCTAGCCCTGAAAGTAAGAGGAGAGGCCAGAATACCAAGATCAGCGAACGAAGCATCAACAATAAATGTTCCTTCGCATGTCTCCGGAGCAAAAGCCACTTCTCCTTCAGGAAGATTTCCGTATGCCCCCGGGTAATCAAAGCTTCCGCCGTCCTTTCCGAAAAATCCGCTCCCGCCGACCTTGAAAGTAATGTCCGTACCCAGTTCGGTTACAACCCGGACCTCTGAAGAGTCTTTTAAAACATTATAAATATGCTGCGATTCTTTCTTCAACTCTTCATAATCGATATCAAGACATCTGTTAGCGATCTCTTCGGTAATGGTAGGCATTGTGGCTATCCTGGCTCCTCTTTCGGTAGCCTCTCTTCTGGCGCGTGTATGTGTAAGGGATTTTTCAGTCACCAGGATCTCAACATCGTACTTAAGCATTTCACTCGCAACTTTTTCCGGAGGCTCAGCACCATGTTCGTCGATCGGATTGATTACTATAATATCAGACCGGGTTGCCATTCTGGAGGCATATTCATGGAAGGCTCTCGCAATAGGTTCTTTTACCGTATCGGTCACAATAAGACATGATTCCGTAGATTTAAGTTTGAGTGATCCTTCGAAGACTGCCTTTATGGCATTTGCATTTATCATGTATTCCTCCCTTACGCCCCTTTCTCGGTAACTTCAAACTTGTGATACCACCTGTAAATAAGGGAGAAATAAATAAAATGCATGTGCTGGTGAAAAATATAATCTGCCAATAGATGTATTGTCATTCCAGTAACAATAGGTGTGATCCATAAAACCCATCTGGAAATAAGCCACAAGAGTATTATGATCTCCCACGAATGGAGAAATACATACCGCTTGCCCGATACACCATAATTCTGGCAGTAGAAGTCTGAAAAAACAAACTTAAGCCCATAATGGTTAAAGTAATCCACAAAGTGATCTATGTCTATTAAAATTCCCCCTGCAATACCTAAGATCGGCCATACCCATCTTCCGGTAAGCCAGTAAAAAAAAGCTGCAAGCACAAGGGCAAGTATCAGATGTATCGTCAGATCGACAGTTGTCGTAAAATAACTCTTATTTTCATCTGTTTTCTTGAACATGATTTTCCTTCCATGTGGATTTGACTCGACTTATTTTATCATCTGGCCGCGATTATGGCAACACTGTAGCTCGACTTGCATATCTTCTCCCGGCGATATATACTTTATTACTATAGTAATTCATAGTTTATGTCATAAATGATTGGAAGGACATATACAAGTTGAAAGTTCGAACAAAACTATACCATATATGCATCATCCTTACACTGCTTTTTATCTCGGGCATCTTTCTTCTTTGCCCTTCCGGGTCAAATGCAGCTACTGAAAAAAAATCTCTTATATTCGCCGGGAACGACAAATTTGCTCCCTATTCTTTCTTTCTAAACGATACCCCTGCAGGATATTCCGTTGATCTTGTCCGGGTTTTATCCTCGGCCACAAATAAAGACATCACCATAAAACTTATGTCCTGGGAGAAATGCATTTCGGGCCTGAGAGAAGGAACTGTCGATGGACTGATCGGCATACCTGTGTACAAAAAGCGTGAGATGTATATTGACTATTCTGCCCCTGTCGCATCGATCGATCATGCCATATTCGTTAAAGCAACTAACCATTATGTAAACTCGATCGAATCATTGGGGGGCACGGTTGTGGCCGTTAACAAAGAAAGCCTTATTCTGAACGAACTTTTAAAGGACCGCCGTATAAAAGTACTTAAAACAAATTCTGTGCCTGAAGCCCTGTCTCGCCTTAAAAATAGAGAAGTCTCTGCCGTTATAGCAGAAAAAGATGTAGCCCTCTACTACATAC
>JABMSC010000109.1 GCA_013204685.1 Candidatus Omnitrophota bacterium
ATACGGCGTGCTTCTCCATATATTCCGACATATCTATCCTGACCATGGCTTCGGGGTCGTTAAATAAAAACCAGGCAAGGGTCCTGGCCATATGTGTTTTACCCACTCCTGTGGGCCCCAGAAAAAGAAAGGACCCTATAGGCTTCTTGGTGTCACCCAGACCGCTTCTTGACCTGCGGACGGCGTTAGAGATCTTGCCAACCGCCTCATCCTGCCCTACTATGCGCTCTTTAAGGATATCTTCCATATGGACAAGTTTCTCTACTTCCGATTCCATAAGTTTTGTTATAGGTATACCCGTCCACTGCGCGACAACTTTAGCTATATCTTCGTCATCCACTTCTTCCTTTAACATCTTTTTTTCTTTCTGGATACCGTCAAGGACCTTGCTTTCATCTTCCAGTTCCTTTTGGAGTTTCACCAGAGCACCGTAACGTATCTCAGAAACCCTGGCCAGGTTTGCTTCTTTCTCGGCGTTAACCTCTTCTATTTTTGTTTCATCGATCTTCTCTTTTATGTCCCTGATCTTACTTATGGCGCTTTTTTCTTTCTCCCAGTGTTTCTTCATACCTTCCAGTTTATCGCGCGATTCCTTAAGCTCTTCATCTACGGCCTTTATCTTGTTTTTGCCGCCCTCACTCTTTTCCTCTTTATTAAGGGCCTGCCTTTCGATCTCAAGCTGCATGATCCTTCGCTGCACCTGATCGATCTCTGTCGGAACGCTGTCTATTTCTATTCTGAGCTTTGAAGCCGCTTCATCTATTAAGTCTATGGCTTTATCGGGCAGAAATCTCCCGGTAATATACCTGTCGGAAAGCATGGCAGCCGCTATTATGGCTGAATCTGCTATTCTAACGCCATGATATATCTCATATTTTTCCTTAAGCCCCCGCAGGATCGCTATCGTGTTTTCAACAGTGGGCTCACCTATGAATATCTGCTGAAAACGCCTCTCCAGGGCCTTATCCTTTTCAACATATTTCCTGTATTCATCCAGCGTAGTAGCTCCTATACATCTCAACTCTCCGCGCGCAAGAGCGGGCTTAAGCATATTGGACGCATCAACGGCCCCTTCAGCCCCTCCCGCACCAACAAGCGTATGCAGCTCATCAATGAAAAGTATTATCTCACCCCTCTTTTCCTCAACTTCCTTAAGCAGCGCCTTGAGCCTGTCTTCAAATTCGCCGCGGAATTTCGTGCCCGCTATCATCGCACCCAGGTCAAGCGCTATAACACGTTTATCTTTAAGTTTTCCCGGAACATCCCCGGAAGCGATCCTCTGGGCCAGTCCTTCGACTACAGCAGTCTTCCCGGTACCCGGGTCACCGATGAGTGCTGGATTATTCTTGGTCCTCCGGGAAAGGACATGGATGAGCCTGCGTATTTCTTCGTCGCGCCCGATAACCGGGTCAAGTTTGCCTCTATTTGCAAGCTCTACAAGATCCCTTCCATACTTCTCTAAAGCCTGATATTTTCCTTCCGGGTTTTCATCCGTTACCCTCTGCCCGCCTCTTATTTCCTGAAGCGCCCGCAAGACATTATTTCGATCGACATCATGTGAAGCTAAAAATTCATTCGCCTTCGACCCCTTCTCGTCCAGCATGGCAAGAAGAAGATGTTCTACGCTTATATATTCATCCTTAAGCTGTTTGGCTTCTTTTTCCGCATTAGAAAGAAGCTTATTCATCCCCGGAGAAAGATGGGGCTGACCGACGTTGCCGGTAACTTTCGCTCTTTTAGTGAGTGACCCGGAAAGTTCCGAACGCAATTTATCCGGATCCGCTCCTATTTTTTTCAGCACGCTCCGCGTTATGCCCTCTTCGTCGCCTAAAAGCACGTATAAAAGATGTTCAGTATCGACTTCCGGGTGCCCGCTTTCGACGGCTTCATTGATGGCATCCTTTAAGGCTTCCTGCGCTTTTACTGTAAGCTTGTCCGGTCTCATGTTTTTTTACCTCGTTAGTGCAGATTTTGTAACTTATGATGTATCCTGCGCATCACATTAAGCCAGATCTGTTTTTCTTTTTATCTTTGCGTTTGCTAAGTGCCTTACGCGTAAACCCCTCAACTATCTTCTCATTTAGAATAGCGATACTTGACTCGGGAGTTATTTTCTCACTTGTAACTGTCGCCTGAATCCTTTCACTCCATAACTCCTCACCCGTATCAGCGTCTATTACAGTGAAGACTGCCTGCATCCGGGCGTAATGTTTGGTAGTCAATATGTCTACCACTAGAGACGGCGCACCATAGATCATATCTATAGGATCTTTGTCCCGCCATAACACTTCAACAATATCACACTTTACAATAATATCAGCAGTCCTCCAGGAAGATACTGGTTTAAGATTTAACGCTATTCGCGATACCAGCGCGTCCTCAAGAGCTTCCTTAAGAGCAGCTGCTTCTACCTTCTCGGCGTCAGAAGAATTCGTGATACCCTCAACATACACTTTTACCTCTTCCTTTTCGATCAATATACTATAAAGATTACTCCTCCCAGACCCACACCGGGCCTCTTGCTGAGATGCCAATAATGATACCAATACCAATATACTTATGATTACCAAATTTATTCTTCTCAAGAACCTACTACCCTTTCATAAATGCACATTAAACCTCAAGTTCCTGCTGCCGAAACAAAACTTCCTTTTCAATATAATCTTTCAGTTTCTTGTACTCCAGTTGTCCGACAAGTTTATTGCTCCCCGATTTTTCAACCACAGGAATATATCCGGTGTTCTTGATCTTGAATTCATCTATTACATCCTTAAGGGGCTGCTCTTCGGAAGCCACAAAGACAGGATCCTGAACCAGGTCACCTGCAAGCACCAACTGATCCATCTGCTCCTCGTTAAAAGTATCCCTCATTTCACCAAGAGTTATTAAGCCTTTAAAGCTGCCGTCTGCACCAATTACCGAATAAGTGTATGAATCGGTCTGTTTCATAATATCTATTATTTCATGCAGGTTATTGTTCTCTTTTATCGTGGGGAAATCCCTGGCCATCACATCAGCAACTTTATATTTTTCTATTATGTCCTCGGCTGTAATGTCTCTGTTCATTTCGTCGGCTTTTTTTATACCAAACTTGATCATTGGAGGAGCTATAAGCTGCAGTAAAAAAGTAGTAGCCGTTATTATGCTGATTATAGTTACGCCCGCCAGAGCCGCCTCACCGCCCAAAACGCTGAAAGTGTGGTATGCAGCTATAGCTAGTCCCACAGCAACTCCGGCCTGGTCAAATAGACAAAAGCCCAGATACTTCGTCACGGTAGGTTTCGCCCCCGAAAGTTTCCCCCCTAAATACGCACCGGCAACTTTTCCAATGCTTCTAGCGACAATATACGCGATCGCAAGAAAAAGAATGTTCCCTTCCGCCAGCGTGCGGGCGTCCAGACGCGCTCCTACAAGAACAAAAAAGAGAATAAAAATAGGCGGGCTGAACCTCTTTATAAGATCGAACATCTCGCGGTTTTCCGAAGATTGGAGGTTGGAAACAACGGCTCCCAAAACCATAGAAGCCAATATAGGGTCCACCTTAAAATATATCGAAAGGCCTACAACGAGTATTATGGTCCCGAGTGCAAAGGGAAGCATTCTCTCTCGATCATGGGTCTTTGCTATGATCTTATGCAATACAACCCCGGCAAGGGCGCCGACAAAAACAGAAGTAATTATTTGAGCGAGCGGTATCGCCATCATCCGGATCATCGGCAGATCTGCATGAACTATAAGCGACCTGGCAAATACACTGGCAAAACCATATATCAAAAGCGCCAGGGCATCATCAAGAGCAACTATTGAAAGAGTGGTCATTGTAAGAGGCCCGCGGGCCTTATACTCACCCAGCACGCTATAGGTAGCCGCCGGAGCAGTAGCTGAAGCAAGCGCGCCCAGTATAAGCCCCATGTATATTTTTTGAGTTATTACAGCGGTTACACCTGCTACCAGAAAAAACGTAAGAAAAGCTTCTATAAAAAGTATTGTGTATATCGAACGTGAATACCTCTTGAAACGGTCCAGCTGGATCTCGGAACCGATCATAAAACCAATGATCCCCAGGGCGAGCTGGATCACAGGCCTGAATGAATTTACTGTGGAAGCATCAAGAAATCCGACAAAAGTCCGCCCCAGGATCAAACCTATGATAATATACCCTGTTATCTGCGGGAGGTTAAGCTTCTTGAATATTTTTCCACCTACAGCTCCAAGTATTATTATCACTCCAATAACCAGCAATATATTCATACTATTCTCCGGGTTCGTAGTTGTGTGCTCGCATTGTTCACTAAGTGCTGCGTTCTGAGTGCTGAGTGCTGCGTTTAATGCCCAGCACACCGCACTCAGCACTCAGCACAATTTTCTACACCTTATTTCTTACCCTTCTTCTTAACCCCAGCTTTCTTCACCGGCTTTTTGCTTATTCCCTCTTTGGAAAATTTTTCGGAATATTCCTTCAGTTTTTTCTCAACCAGAGCATTTATTGTACCGGCCGGATGCTTGCCTTTCTTATCCTTTTCTCCTGCTTTCTTGCCGGTAAGGATCTCTATTCCTTCATCTACAGTTAATACGGCCCAGATACTGAATTTTCCTTTCTTTACGGCATTTGCGACCTCGTCCTTAAGCATAAGGTTCTTCACATTAAGTTCGGGAATTATAACACCCTGCCCGCCCGTCAATCCCTTTAATTTACAAACGTGATAAAATCCCTCTATCTTTTCATTCACGCCTCCGATAGGCTGTATCATGCCATGCTGGTTCATGGATCCCGTAACCGCTATTCCCTGCTTTATCGGAACACCGGAAAGTGACGACAGTAAGCAATAGGCCTCCGTGCTCGAAGCGCTGTCACCGTCAACACCATCATAAGACTGTTCAAAACATATGCTGGCACTAAAGGATAGCGGAGTATCCTGTGCGAATTTCTCTCCGAAATATCCGCTTAGTATCATAACGCCTTTTGAATGTATATTACCCCCCATCTTGACCTGCCGTTCTATATCAACAAGACCTTTTTTGCCCATATAGGTCCGGGCGGTTATCCGTGAGGGCTTACCGAACATATATTCACCTATATCGTATACTGCAAGACCATTGACCTGTCCTACCACTGATCTGTCAGTGTCGATCATTATAACGTTCTTATCAATAAGCTCCGCTATCTTTTCTTCGATGAGATTGGACCGGTAAATTTTTTCCTGAATAGCCTTCTCTATATGGGGAGCATCGACATATTGCGCATTATCTTTTCCCGCCCAGTAATTGGCCTCTCTCAATATATCGGCAATATACATAAAACGCGCGCTGAGTTTTTCCTGATCCTGTGCAAGGCGCGATCCATATTCTATTACCCTGCTTACTGCGTTACGGTCGAAATGCCTCAAGCCCTCCTCTTCACATCTTACCTTTATAAAAGCGGCGTATTTATTGATCTTGTCCTCATCTTTATCCATCTCAATATCAAAATCCGCTTTTATCTTGAACATTTTACGGAAATCATCATCAAATTTATAAAGCATTTGATATATCCACGGTGGACCTATCATGATCATTTTTATATCCGATGGTATCGGCCGGGGCTTTAAACTGGTCGTACTTATCATGCGATACTGCTCGTTTATATCCTCGACCTTGATCTCATGATTCTTGATAACACGTTTAATAACATCCCATGCCATGAAACTGGTTAATATATCCATGACCTGGAGCACAAGATATCCACCGTTTGCTTTATGCAGCGCGCCGGGAGCTATCATCGTAAAATCCGTAGACATGGATCCAAAATGTGAAACATATTCGATCCTTCCAAGTAAATTGTAATAGGTAGGGTTCGGTTCCCCGATAACAGGCGCCCCTTTTGAATTCCTGTGATCAACCAGAAGGTTTACCTGATACTTGCGAAATGAATCTTTCTTAGAGGTATCCCTTCCGCCAAAGATCACCGCCTGGGGCGACTCCTCTTCTTCTTTAAATATATCAATGTTGTTAACTATATCATCCTGCATATGGTTAAGATACTCTATTACATCTTCAAAGTCCCTGTACTTGAAACGAAGTTCATCTATTATATGTTTTACCGAAAAGATGGCGACTTCTTTTTCCAGTTCTTTTGTCTTCATCTTAGCTGTTTTTTCCAGGGCACGTACTTCACTTAAAACCTGTTCGATCTTTATGTGCAGTTCGTGTTTTTTCTTTTCGATCTTTTTCTTCTTAGAGTCTGAAAGCTGCTGATATTCTTCAGTGCTCATAGGCTGGTCTTCGCTGCGGACAACAAGAATGACACCTGTTGCGCTCTGTTTCAGGACAAATCCTTCTTCATGTGCCTTGTTTTCGATCGCTTCCAGCGTCTCATCCCTCTTTTCTTTGTATTCTTTAAGAAGCTCCTCCTTCCTGATCTCATAATCTTCACTCTCGAAAGCCTTGGGGATCTCTGCCCTCAATTCTTCAATAAGATCTTCCATATCTTTTTTGAATATGATCCCCCGCCCGGCAGGAACGCAAATGGCTATTGGCTCATCTCCGTTAATAAAGTTATTAACATATAACCAGTCATCAGGGGTGCTCTGTTTGGCTGCTATTTCATTGACTGCTTTGTTAACCTGTGTGTTACGTCCGGTGCCCGCCGCGCCGCAGACAAAAATATTGTACCCCTCTGACTTCACATTCAGCCCAAAATCTATTGCGCTGACTCCTCTCTCCTGGTGCAAGGGCTCGCATTCAAACTCATAATCTTCTGTAGTCTTAAACGGGAACATGGAAGGATCGCAAGCTGCCTTCAGATCGTTTGCCTTCAATTTGCGCATGTCTGCTCCTTGTTTTTTATGCACACGGATTATCTGTGCAATCAGAATTAACCGGTATGATCCCTTACTACATTTTTATAAAAAAATCCAAAAAAGGATCATCAAATCGTTTTGCACTCTTCTTATACCTGAAGCTCACAAGAAGTACAAAAGTGCCCATAAAGATAAAAAGCACAGCAACGATAAGGGACAACAGCGGTGGATATATTGCTATTAATATTCCGCATAAGATTAATATAGCGCCTAAAATCATAATAACTATTCCTCTTATTTATAATAAAGAAATTACATTATATGGAGCAACAAGTCAAGTTTATCTTGAAATAGATCATGGGTGTGTGCTGGGTGCCGGGTGCTGAGTGTCAAGCACAGAACGCAGCACGATGACAGTATTCAGGAGTCGGTATTCAGAATAAAGAGGGCGAGCCCACTACTCAGCACACAATACTCAGAACTCAGCACTAAAATGCGAGCCATGAGTTACTTCAGTACAACATTGAACACAGCCAGCCAAATAGGGATGCTGAAAATTGCGATAATATGAGTGTAGAATATGCTGCTGCTGAAAAACTTATTGTCAGCACCTGTATAGCTTCCAATGACCACAAGAGATACGGCAGTGGGCATTATGGCCTGCAGGAATAGGAAGAATTTATAATCGTAACCTATCGGGATCAAGAGTAATAAACAAAGAACCAGTGCGGGAAGAAGTAAAAGTTTTATACCGATGCAAATAACCAAAGGTAATTTATCCTGAGTAGCATGTGCCTGATACCTGCATAAATATGCCCCCAGTAGCAGCATCGCCAGTGGAAACGCGGCCTGGCCCAGTTGGCTTACAGGCCCCATAACAATCTCCGGCATACTCCCCTTCCCGAAAAACATTACCCATATAATTGAAAAAACAGTTGCAATAACCGGCGGGTTAAAGAGTACCTTGATACTGAAATCACTCTTCAGTTTCCCGGAGAGAAAAAGCGGCGCAAGTGACCACATCAGTAAATTAAATCCGGCGATAAACAAGAACATGTAAATAAGCAGCCTGTCTGACATCTCCCCAGCAAAAGCGAACAAGATCAGATTCATCGGGAGATAACCGCAGTTCTGAAACCCGCAGCTGCACAAAAACTCCCGGTGGGATCTGAAACCTTTTAAAAAAGGATAAAATACCTGTCCCAGAAACATGCCGGCGAGCGAAAGCGCTATAGCCGCCAGGGGAAACATCCACCAATAGGTATAATCCTTAAAATGAAAATGAGTTATGATCTTAGATATGATAAGTGCCGGAAAGATCACACGCATAAGTAAGAGGCTGAACATATCGGTAAACCTGTCATCGATAAGTTTTAACCGATAAAGCCCGTATCCTATGAGCATCAGGATAAAAAGTTTAATGATCGCAATCGCGATCGTGGCGAATGTAAATTGAAGTTCCATGATCAGTTCGTAGATTAGCTTCCAGGTTTACCCAAAAGCCTGAACATCTTCTGTTTATATGCCTCTACACCCGGCTGGTCAAACGGATTTGTCTTGAACATATGTCCCGAAATACCAGCAGCCTTCTCAAAAAAGTAAAAAAGACACCCCAGACTAAACGCTGATTTTTCAGGCAGAAATACAGTGAGGTTCGGAACTCCTCCCTCAAAATGAGCCTCAGCGGTCGCTTCGTGCGCCTTCCTGTTAACGTAATCGATCTGTTTGCCCGCAAGATAATTTAAATTATCAAGATTATCTTCATCATGCGGGATTTCGCATCTATTGCCTGCTGTTTCGATTATAAGGAAAGTTTCAAATAGATCCCTTTCCCCCTGCTGTATTAACTGTCCCATCGAATGGAGGTCCGTTGAGAAATCACAGGAGGCCGGAAAAATGCTCCTGCCCCCCTTTCCCTCACTTTCACCGAAAAGCTGTTTCCACCATTCGTCAATATAATGCAGGTTATTATCAAAACTCGACAGTATCTCTATCCTCTTCCCCTTATGATAAAGGATGTTCCTGACAGCGGCATATTTATAGCTTATGTTCGTATCCAGATCGCAATCCAGACTATCCTTCCGCTGCTCTTTAGCCCCGGAAATAAGATCTCTTATATCTATCCCTGCACATGCCATTGGCAGAAGCCCAACCGGTGTCAAAACGGAATATCTGCCGCCTATGTCATCCGAGATATCAAAACTTGTATATCCTTCCTTATCAGCTATGTTCCTGAGGGCACCTTTTTCCCTGTCAGTGACACAAACTATTCTATTTCTAAGGCCATCTGAGCCGTATTTTTCTTCCAGAAAATTCTTAACCACCCTGAAAGCAATAGCCGGTTCCGTAGTGGTTCCCGACTTAGAGATCACTATAATACTTACGTCCCTATCCTTCAATTTATCCAAAAGTCTATGCATATAATCGCCTGAGAGATTATAGCCGGCAAAAAATATTTTCTCATTGATCGCCTCGGGAACAAGTGTATCTATAGTGGCTCTCGCCCCAAGGTAAGAACCTCCGATCCCGATAACAACAATTGCATCTGAGATTTTATTTAGATCAGCAGCAGCTTTTTCTATTCTGAGCACAGTATTTTCATCTATCTCTTCGGGAAGGTCCATCCATCCTAAAAACTCATTCCCCGGCCCCTTTCTCTCGGTCAAATACGCATGAGCTCTTTCCAGGTCACTAGAAGTCTTTCCCAGATCCTCACTGGATATAAATCCATCAAGATATTTTGTATCCAATGTTAACTTTTTTGCCATTATCTTGTCCCCTATTTATTGTATCTTCCCGGTATTCCACCTTTAAGTGCTGAGCGCTGTGTGCTGAGTGCTGCGTATCAAACTCAGCACCCGGCACCCGGCACCCAAAACAAACCTGTAAGCCAGAACCGCCATCAATGCCCTCTCTTCGCACTCCTGAATAAATTATAATATCCCGACAATTTAGCCCTGAAATGAAACGGTTTATTCGTGTCAGAATTAGTGACTTTTACTCTTTTCAGTTCATAAACGTCTTTATTCAGCCTGTCAAAACCCCTGTTAGTGGTACATGCTCCCTTGTATCCCGCTTTTTTTACCATTCTTTTGATTTCTTCATTAAATCCGCCTGTGGGATAGCAGAAAAAGTCAGCTTCCTTGCCTGTTGCGGTTTTTATGTCTTCCCTCGAGCCATAAATCTCTTCCCAAAGAGCTTGAGTGCTCTTAACATCAGGAAGGTATGCATTGTTTCTTGTGTGCCCGCCGAAATCTATTCCATTATTCATCATCAGGCGGACCTGATCCCACTTAAGGTACCCTTTTTTGTTGTCGACATGATCTGTTATAAGAAAAATCGTAGCGGGCATATCATATTTTGCTAAAACAGGAAAAGCGCTGATATAGTTATCCTCATACCCGTCATCAAAAGTTATTACAACTGTCTTGGCGGGGAAGTCTCTGGCCTCCTTAATGCCGCCTACAAATTCCTTCAGGGATATAATATTATACCCTTCTTTTTTTAAAAATTCCGCCTGGCGGGAGAAGTTTTTGTCCGTTACATATAAACTGCTATCATCATCACCAATAGCATGATACATAAGAATAGGCACCACATGTCTCGGGCGCATATAAAAAAAGTAAAATGCGAGCCCAAGGGTAAGAAGTGCTGCTATTAATAATAAACTTATTTTTCTGAACAATTTCATTCTCTCTACTCACCCCCCAATATACTACGACCCCTCAGAAAACCTCATAAGCTGAGGCTTTAAAAGGGGCCGGAGCAAACAAATAAACTCACTTACGGTATCTTATGATATTGAAATAGCCGCTACGGGGCATTGGTCCGAGCCGTTCTGGGCTTCTTCTGCCTTATCTTCCGCAACTTCGCCGCCCGCTACTACAGCCTTATCCCCCTGCATTTCATACACATCAGGCGCAACCTGTGCGCACAATCCACAACCGATACAGGTTTCTTGATCTACTGTAACTTTCATAGGTAAACACCTCTCTTTCTTTTGCAGACATTTTATCAGAATGGGATAACAGGGTCAAGGGAATATGGTTGGTTCATGGGTCATATCTAAGTGCTGAGTGCTGGGTATCAAACTCAGCACCCGGCACCACACAGCACTCAGATGCGAGCTACTACATCGTCCTCGCCAGCGTCAGCCCTGAGACCGATCTGGCCCCCGCCCCTACAATCTCCGGCATACATGCCTCGAGTGTGGCTCCTGTCGTCATAACATCATCCACCAGAAGTATATTCTTATCACGAAAAAGTTCACTTCTGGTAACAAAAAAGGAGCCTTTAAGATTACTCAGCCTTTCTCGTCTGCCAAGTTCGGCCTGATGCAAAGTATCTTTTGTCTTAATAAGATTATATGACGATGACTGGATCGAAAGCATCCCGGAAAGGATCTTTGCCAAAACTTCACTCTGGTTAAAAGTGCGTTTCCTCTGACGTGCGGGATACATGGGCACTGAAACTATTAGATCTTTATCTAAAAAGCTATCCATGTTCCTCTTTGTAAAGTCATCAAATGCCCTTTCAAAGGACCGCATCATGTTGCCCGCATGCCGGTACTTAAAGTATTTTATACTTTCTTTTACCGAGCCATCATAAACCCGACAGGATAATATCCGCAGGCCCCCCTGCAAAAATACAGGCCCTGGAACACGCGCCTGTAATATCGACTCCTCGCAAGGCCTGCATATTGGAAGCGGATGTTTAATGGGCTCCCTGCCGCAAAGCGGACAAGCAGAATAGAAAATAACATTAATACAGGAATCTAATAGTTGCTTAACAGACATAATCTTCCTCCTTTATTTATACCCGAATAATCCAATGCCCCTATTCAGGATATCAGGGTATCGGGGTATCGGTAGGATAGGATACCGGGATATCAGAATATCGGGGAATCTATCCCTGAGGTCTCTCTGATACCTGATTTCCTGATGCCCTATCCCCCTGATGACCAGATGACCTGATGTCCTCCGGGTACAATTTACAGTTTTTTAACAAAAAATGTAAATTGTACCCTCACTATTAAAGACAATTTTTCTGACAACATTTATGCATCTTTTTTGTCAACTTTTGCATTCCTAACGTTTGGAGGAGTAAACAATAGTAAAAAATAGTGCTGAGTTCTGGGTTCTGAGTGCTGAGTATTAGACCCCCCGTTAAAAATTCCAAAGGAATTTCTAACGGGACAGGCAGCACTCCGCACCCAGCACAAACCTATAGAGCTAAGATCCATAAAACCCCTTTCCTTTTCCCCTGCATTAATATAAAATAAATGCATGGAAAACAATAATAAACTGAACTTTTCGCTATTAGCGCTCAGGGTATGTCTGGGGGTCATCTTTGTCGCTCACGGAGCCCAGAAACTTTTTGGCATGTTCGATGGAATAGGCCTTGAAGGAACCACAAAAATGGTAGAAGGGCTTGGTTTTGCTTATCCGTATATACTGGCGGTAATTTGGGCTTCTATTGAGTTCATCGGCGGTGTTTTTCTGATTCTGGGTATCATTGTAAAGTGGTCGGCTTCTCTGGTAGCACTTACCGTAATTGTGATATTTTGGAAGGTTAATCTCCCGTACGGTTTTTTTATTCAAAACGGTGGGATAGAATATAACCTCCTCGTGATCGGCGGATGCTTGCCTCTTATCTTTCTTGGCGGAGGCAGCTGGTCGGTGTGGGACACTTAGTTCGTAGTTCAGTGTTCGGAGTTTGGAGCCGTATACTCGCCGTGTTTAATTTTATTAATCGTAAAAAAGTAGGGAACCCTTAAGGGTTCCCTACTTTTTTACTTACTACTCCGGACTCTGAACTCCCGACTCTGAACTACACGGCGAGCATGCAACTACAAGCTACATAGCAAGCATACAACTACGAACCACGATCCACGATCCACGAACCACGACCTACACGGCAAGCCTGCAATTACTCCTAGCTCTTGCGATTCACATAATATGCCCCTAAAGCAGCGAACAAGACAATGCTCAGCCACGCTGCCACAACAGGCGGCAGCACACCTCCCTTTCCTAATGCAAGACTTACAGCCATTACCGGCAAATAAAGAATAGCCACAGTTATTCCCCTGGCCATACCTATAAGGGCACTTGCCCGGCCTGTTTCTATACAGAAAGGCACCCCTACCAGTACCGTGATAAGCGCTGCGAAAGGAAAAGATAATTTATAATTCAGATCCACCAAAAGCCGCCGGACGGTTGCAGGTGAACCCACATTAAATATCTCCAGATATCTTTTAAGCTGACGGTAGCTCATAAAACGTGGGTCCCATTGGTTATTTGCAAATAATTCCGGAGTTTCCTGAAGAATGATCTCTTTCTTTTTAAAAACCCCGGGGTCCCCGATAAAGTTCCCACTCCCGTCCACCTTAAAAACTATTACGTCTTCCCCCATCCACCTGCCCGAGCCCATCCACTTAACAAGCCGCGCGCTTACCTTCTCGTATATAGCATGGCTTTGGTCCTGCTTATGAATAATAACCCCTTCAAGGGTCTTTTCTTTCGGGCTGTAAGCTTTGGCATATATTAGCTGATCTCCCTCGCCATAAACCGTTATATCCCGGATTTTCGAGCCATACGCGCTCTTCCCCTGTTCCAGCTCCTCCTGCCGTATCTGGTTAGCTTTCTGCATGGTCTTGGGCACAAACCTGTCATTAACAATAAAGGTAATAAGACACAATACGAAAGTTGTTAACAGGATCGGCTTTAAGAGCTTCCACAGGCTAATACCGCTGGCTATCACTGCAGTAACTTCATGATTCTTGCTAAGCGTGTTAAAAACATATACCGCGCTTAAGAGGCATGCAAACGGCACCATATTCACAAATGCAAAAGGCGCCAGATAGAAATAAAACGATAGAATGCTTGCAAAAGAAATGCCGTGCTTAAAAATATCGTCAATAAAGCCGAGTATATCGCCTATTATCCCCAGGACTATCAAGAGAACCACACAAAGCAAAAAAGCAGCTATATATCCTTTGAATACATATTTTTCCAGTAGTTGCATTATATCCTCTCAGCTCGCTATTACTGTTCTGAGTGCCGGGTGCTGAGTGCCGGGTTTAATGCCCAGCACACAGAACCCGGAATTCAGCACTAATTTTTTATTTCTCATTAAAACTTAGCCACGCGCCTGAACAAAAATATACCCGTGCAAAAAAGCAGGATATTGGCCGTCCATACACCGATCCACGGCGGAATTAACCCGCGTATCGCTAACGCTATCCCTGTAAGCATAATACCACAGTATATCAGGAACATGCCTATGGCCAGACCAAAACCGATAAATTTTTCGCGGCGGTGTGTAGTTATCGCCAGGGGTATCCCCACCAGAACGAAAACCAGATTAGAAAAAGCCAACGCTATCTTCTTGTGTAGTTCTATACGTAAAGGGATAACCCCTTTACCGCTTATATTCAGACCATTGATATCTGTTAAAAGTTCTTTAATACTTTTTTCCCGCGGTTTTTTCTGGATCTCGCTTATGTCCACCGCATCATCAAGATTTAATATCATATGATAATCTTTAAAAGAAAGTTTGAAAAACTCATCCGGGTTTTCAGCGGAAATTTCATCCGCAGTTCCATCATTTAATTTTAGTTTTACGGAGTTCCGGTCGGGCATGGGTATAATTTCGCCCGTTTGGGCGACTATTGTGCGCGTAGCTTGATTCTCGCGGGGCTGATATATCCGTATATCCTCCATGATATTACCATTAATGTCATGGATAAATATTATATAATCCTTAAACCCTTTTACAAATACTCCCGGCTCAAGCATGGCAGAAGGATGTTTCAGGCCTACCGTTTTTAAAAGTTTTCTGGCTAAAAATTCCGACTGTGGAAGGACCCGGTCATTCAAGGGTACACTCATCAGGCTTATAATAAATCCGCATATTACGACGGGAAGCACTAATTTATATATATTCAGTCCGGTGGTTCTGAGTGCGGTAACCTCATTATCGCTGGAAAGCCTTCCAAACCCCAAGAGGACCGCCGAAAGAACAGAAATAGGTATTGTAAAAATGAGAACATACGGCAGGAATAGAAAAAATATCTTAATCACCTGTATAAACTCCACACCCTTGTTCATAACCATATCTGCGGTCTGAACAATGTTGCCCGCAGCTAATATAACGGTCAGAATAAAAAGAGAAGCCAGAAAAGGCCCGCCTAATTCTTTAAGCATATACCTGGTGATTATTCTCATAATATTTACAGCTGAAAAACTTTTTATGTGGCAAGCAGTCTTGTAAGTTTGTAGAGTTGAGTGTTCCGCTCAATATCCCCACCTCTTTCAAAACACGCTTTTTCATACGGGACAAGACGAAATGTTGAACCTTTTATTCCAACCATCTCGCCAGAGTGCCCTTCCAATAAAGCGCTGACAGCATACGCCCCCATTCCTGAAGCAAGTATCCTGTCCGGCGCGTTGGGAGAACCGCCTCTTTGAATATGTCCCAGTGTTATGCCCCTGACATCACATTGTATTTCTTTTTTAAGCTTATCCACGATCTCATGGGCGCTTGCGTAACCTTCAGATACAATGATTATCCAGCTTCTTTTTCCTTTTTCCTTTGCCTTCTCTACTTCAATGCCGATCTCTTTAATGGTGGTTTTACTTCCGGGGTAAAGCACTTCCTCAGCTCCCCCGGCAAGACCGGCCATCACAGCTATATAGGGCTCTTCACGCCCCATAACCTCTATAACATAGATCCTTTCCATGCTGCATACCGTATCACGTATTTTATCAACAGCATCTAAAACAGTGTCCACGGCGGTATGCGCCCCGACCGTGTAATCCGTATGTCCCAGATCGTTATCAATGGTACCGGGGACACCTATATTTGTTATCCCCCAATCCCGGTGAAGGGTAAGTGCGCCCTGGAAGGATCCATTGCCGCCTATAATAACAAGAGCATCTATTCCATTTTTCTTGATGACGTTTACTGCTTTCTCTTGCCCCTCTTTGGTCATGAATTCCCCGGACCTTGCGGTTTTGAGAATAGTTCCGCCGCGGGAAAGGATATTGCTGACGCTGCGGGAGTTCATCTCTATCATCTCATCATTGATAAGACCTTCATAGCCCCTGAGAATCCCCCTTACCTCCATGCCTTCAAGCACAGCTTTTCTTACGACACTGCGTATTGCAGCGTTCATCCCCGGAGCATCCCCTCCGGAAGTCAAAACACCTATTCTCTTGATCTTATTGCTCATCTTTTACTTTTCCCTTTTGTTTAATACCTGTAATGCTCAGACTTATACGGCCCATCTATGGGTATACCCAGATAATCTGCCTGACCTTTTGTCATCTTTGTCAGCTTTGCGCCTAACTTTCCCAGATGGAGCCTGGCAACTTCTTCATCAAGCTCTTTAGATAATCTATAGACCTTGTTCTCATAATCATCCCGGTTCTTCCAGAGGTCTATCTGCGCAAGCACCTGGTTTGAAAAAGAATTGGACATAACGAAAGAAGGATGCCCCGTTGCGCATCCAAGGTTAACCAGCCTTCCTTCCGCCAAGAGGTATATCTCTTTGCCATCAGGAAAAATATATTTATCAACCTGCGGTTTGATATTCACTTTCTTTATTCCGGGATACCCCTCGAGTTTGGCAACCTCTATCTCATTGTCAAAATGACCAATGTTACATACAATAGCCTGGTCTTTCATCTTCTCCATATGTTCAATTCTAATAACATCCCTGTTACCTGTTGTTGTAACATAAATGTCACCCCTGCCAAGTGTGTCTTCCACGGTCGCAACTTCATGTCCCGCCATCAATGCCTGTAAGGCGCAGATGGGATCTATCTCCGTCACGACAACCCTCGCACCCATCCCCTTCATGGACTGCGCAGAGCCCTTTCCAACATCGCCATATCCGCAAATAACAGCGACTTTTCCGGCGACCATTACATCTGTGGCTCTTTTTATGCCGTCAACTAAAGACTCCCGGCAGCCGTAAAGATTATCAAATTTCGATTTAGTGACAGAATCGTTCACATTGATAGCAGGTACCAATAGCTCGCCCTTCTTCATCATCTGATACAAACGGTGAACACCGGTAGTCGTTTCTTCAGAGACACCACTCCATTCTTTGGCCATTTCCGTCCACTTGTTCGGATTCGCTTTCAGGGTTTTCTTTAATAGCTTAAGAAGTTCTACTTCATCCTCGCCGCCGGGCTTTCTGTCTAAACTGGACGCGTCTTTCTCCCCCTGATACCCCAGGTGCATCATAAGTGTGGCATCCCCGCCGTCATCAACAATAAGCTGGGGTCCTTTACCGCCCGGGAATGTAAGAGCTTCCTCCGTACACCACCAAAACTCCTCAAGCGTCTCCCCTTTCCAGGCAAATACCGATATGCCTTTCTTTGCGATCGCGGCTGCTGCATGGTCCTGAGTGGAAAAGATGTTACAGCTCGCCCATCTCACTTCAGCACCAAGCTCGACAAGCGTTTCTATAAGAACCGCCGTCTGTATGGTCATGTGAAGTGAGCCCATGATCCTGACGCCCTTAAGAGGTTTTTCTCCTGAATGCTTTTCCCTTATAGCCATAAGCCCCGGCATTTCGTGTTCGGCAACATCGATCTCTTTTCTGCCGAAATCGGCAAGAGAAATGTCTTTAATTTTGTAATCTTTTGTTGCGGTAGTCATGTCTATCTCCTTCAATAAAAGTAAGAATGTAGGGGCACGGCATGCCGTGCCCCTACAAAACAGCTAACAAACTATTTCGCCGCTTTCTTTAACGCCTCCGCCATGTCTATCTCTTCCCACGTAAACCCTTCCTCATCTCTGCCAAAATGTCCATAAGCTGCCGTTTGTCTGTATATCGGCCGTCTGAGCTTCAGGGTTTCTATGATTCCACCCGGGGTAAGATCGAAGTTCTCCTGCACCAGTTTCACTATTTTGGGTTCCGGGATCTTCCCGGTGCCGAATGTGTTGACCATAACACTTACCGGATCCGGTACGCCGATCGCGTATGCAAACTGGACCTCGCATTTTGTTGCTATTCCTGATGCTATAATGTTCTTAGCGACATAACGTGCCATGTAAGAAGCGGACCTGTCAACTTTTGTGGGATCCTTTCCACTGAAGCATCCCCCTCCGTGACTGCCAACACCGCCGTAAGTATCTACGATGATCTTTCTGCCCGTAACACCGGTGTCCCCGTGAGGACCGCCAACTTCAAATCTTCCGGTAGGATTGATGAATATCTTGGTGTCCTTATCCATTAGTTCAGCCGGTATAACCTTTTTTATAACGAGCTCTTTCATGTCTTCCTGTATAGTGCCCATCTTTACCTTATCGCTGTGATGCGCGCTTACTACAATTGCCTCGATCCTTGTGGGTTTCCCGTCATCGTACTCGACTGTTACCTGGCTCTTGCCGTCCGGACGAAGATAATCCACAAGTTTGTCCTTTCGTATCTTAGCAAGCTGCCTGCTGAGCTTATGTGAAAGGATTATAGGCATAGGCATAAGTTCCCGGGTTTCATCCGTAGCATAACCAAACATCATGCCCTGGTCACCCGCTCCTCCCGGATCCACACCCATGGCTATATCAGGAGACTGTTCCTGAATAGATGTAATTACACCGCTTGTCAGGTAATCAAATCCGTATTCGGCATTGGTATATCCGATCTCTTTTATGGTTTCCCTGACAACTTTGGGTATATCTACATAACAGGAAGTTGATATCTCGCCGGCAACCATTGCCAAACCGGTGGTTACCATGGTCTCACAGGCAACCCTTCCCGACGGATCTTCCTTATAAATTGCGTCGAGTATAGCATCAGAGATCTGATCACACACCTTATCCGGATGCCCCTCAGTAACACTTTCAGACGTGAACAAATACTTGGTTTTCATTTAACTTTCTCCTTTTTGATCATGAATCCAATTCCATTTTCCTGTACTCAATATCAGCCTTCTCCAAAGACTTTTTATCCCCTATATCATACCATCCCTCATTAAACACATACCCAAAAACATCGTCGTTTTCAGAGGCCCATTTGACAAAGTTTCCTGGGGCATCTTGTGCCAGACCCGTTTTTGTGTATTCTTCCAACATGTTCAGTTTTTCCTTCGGCAAATAATAAATACCGGTAGATGCGAGTGTGCTTTTGGGACTGGACGGTTTTTCCTGGAAGTCATTTATCCTGCAACTGGAATCTATCGAAACAATACCGTACCTCTGCGCAAGTTTACGGTTCTTGACATCGAATAGCGCCACGCTCAACCTGTTCTTTTCCCTCGCAAAGCTGATAAAGTCTGCAATATCAAACTCAAAAAGATTATCGCCTGCCACTATCAAAAGATCTTCCTTGGGATCCTTCTTCTGAAGAACAAGGCTGATGTCCCCGATAGCTCCCAGGCGATCCTCGTTCGAGGTAGTAAGATCGTTAACGATATCCAGCTTTACCGAAAAACTGCGGTCCCTTCCCCAGCTTGTGATCATATCATAGAACTTATCATTTGTGACGATATATACCGCGTCACAAGTATCCATTTTCTCGAATTTTCGTAAGATCCTTTCGAGTATCGTCCTGCCGCCCACCTTTACAAGGGGTTTAGGGCGATCCAGCGTAAGGGGATACAATCTGGTACCATATCCCGCAGCTAATATTAATCCTTTCATCTTATCCCTTTCTTTTTGTAAACAATTACCCCGTAAGCTCAAGAGCTAGATCAGGTACAAGTTCCATTAATCTGGCCTTTGCAAACTTTCTCACTTCTTCACCTGTCGAAAATGTCCTTGCTATCTCGGCTATCTCTTTTGCATCGCTGAAGTTGACAGATCGAATTACCTTTTTAACCTCAGGTACCGCTATCGGAGAAGTACTGAACTCATCCAGGCCCAATCCCAATAATATCATGGTCAGAGTAACGTCGCCTGCCATCTCTCCACATAACGCTACAGGGATACCCTGAGCATGTCCGTTATCTATGACCATCTTGATAAGATTTAAAATCGCCGGATGCGCCGGTTCATAGAGATACGCTATCTTTTCGTTAACCCTGTC
>JABMSC010000110.1 GCA_013204685.1 Candidatus Omnitrophota bacterium
CAGAGATGACTTTATCGGGCATATCGGCGGAGATGATTTTGTGTTCATCACGACTCCCGATAAGTATCAGGAGATCTGCCGGGATTTCATATGCATGTTCGACACTATAATACCCTTCCATTATGCTGCCGAAGACCGAAAAAACGGTTATGTAACGACCAGGGACAGGACCAATAAATTAAGGAAGCTTCCTTTAATGAGCGTAACCATCGCGCTTGTTATGAAAAACAGTCCCAAAGAAGTGAATAGCATTATAGAGTTGAACGAAAGGATAGCGGAAGTAAAACAATATCTTAAAACAATGCCGGGCAGTAAGTATATGGCAGATAGACGCATAACGAAAAAGGACGATCACCTGACCCTCCAGGTATTCAACAATGATGAATCACTCATCGAAAACTACAAACCCCTCGGCCAGATACTGATCGACAAGGATCTCTTGACGCAGGAAGATCTTGATAATGCCCTGAAAATGCACTGGAAAAGAGGTGTGCTTCTGGGAGAAGTTATCAAAGAGATGGGATTGGTATCGGAAAATGATATCCGGGACGCGTTATCCAGCCAGGAAAATTACCTCGAAGCGGGCAACCTGAAAGACGCCCCTGCAATTCAAACCAAAAACTAAAAATGAATAAAAAATACATTTTTTTGATCATGGTCCTCCTGGCAGCAGGCGCCTTTGTTTTTCTGGATCATTTTCCTTCCGGGAAAGGCAAAAAACAGATAGGACCTTATAAGTATATCAAGGAAGCCCGCCTATATCTGAAAGAGGAAAAATACGAAAAAGCCGTTAATCTGCTTCATAAGGCCTATGAAGAAGCTCCCGAGAGCAAGGGTGTCAGAAAAAACCTTATCAATGGCTACATGTTGCACGCAAAAGATCTTGACGGCAAAGGTCAGCTGGATAAAGCGATAAATAATCTCGAGATCGCATATGAGATGGATCCGGACAATGTTGATCTTAAGCATTATCTTGCGTATCTCTACTCGAGAAAAGCTGCTGAGGAATCCTCCCGCGGGGCATACGACAGGACTTCGCAGTGTCTCCAGAAAGCAACGGATATGGCAAAGGGTTCCAAAAAGACCCGCAGGAACATTTCAACTTATCTTTTTAACCGCGCGGTCGAAGCATTTAACAAAAGTGAAAATAAAACAGTTATACTTTTTCTGAATACCTCCTATAACTTATGGCGCAGAGCCGACCCCCTTATTTTTATGGGCCAGTACTATTATGGGGAATCGAATTTTGAAAGAGCATTATTTTACTGGAATAAAGCGCGGGACTTGAGGCCCGATGATCCGGAAATAAACAAAAAGATAGAAATGGCCAGGAAAGAGGTCATGCTTAAGAAAAAAATGCGTGAAATAAAAACGGAACATTTTGATATACGGTTTTACAGGGATTATCAGATAAATGCCGACATCCTCCAGGAGACTCTTTTACCGATCTATGAACAGGTTTCTCTGGACCTTGATTATTATCTGCCCATGAGCACTCCGGTATTTTTCTATACCGGGGGAGACTTCCGGGAAATTTTTCAGAAAAAAGGTATCATTCGCGCGTTCTATGACGGCAACATAAGGATGATATTTATCGCTGATATCAATGATCCGATGTTTGCGGCCTTGATCGCCCATGAATACACGCACGCAGTTATCTCTATTTTAACGGACAACAGGTGCCCGGTATGGCTGCACGAAGGTATGGCTACGTACGAGCAGGGACGGTATATACCGATATCCATTGAGCCCGTTAAAACTGCCCTAAAGGGGGGGAAAAGCCTTTCCATTGAGGAACTTGAGAAAGGGTTCGAGTCTGCGGACAACATTCCGGCGCTTGCGCTCGGTTATACCGGTTCTTATGCGGCGGTTTCCTTTATAATAGATGAGTGGGGCTGGCCGGGCTTAAGGGATCTCTTGCACAGGATCAAAGACGGGCGGCATTTCACGAATGCTGTTGATGAAGAATTTTATATATCTATTGGGGAATTTGAGAATATGTTCAATGAGTGGATGAGGAAGAAGCTGGGGATAGAGGAGGGAGCATGAAAAGAAGAACTATTGGTATGCTAAGTATTTTGTGTGCAGTCTTTATTGTTGTTCTGGCCAATTTTTTGTCCGCTCAGGATGTTCTTCCGGAAAAAGAGAGGGAAGAGTTTATAAAAGAATATTCACCCATTGCCGATGAGGCCCTGAAAGCTTACAATGAAGAGGATTTCAAGGAGTTTTATAAGAACTTTGCTAAGAGAAGATTCGCCCGGAGCGAAGTTATTTTTCGATCAACGTGGATAAAGGGGTATGAAAAAGGCTACGGAAAATTATTATCGAAAGAACTGGACCTTAAAGGGTGCAGTTTCAACATGGTAAGTCCTTTTCTGTATTATAAAGCAAAATTTGAAAAGAATGATAAGGCTGAGATCAAGGTTATTTTTGTGGAAGAAGGCGATACGTACAAGATCTTTCATGTCAGGTTCGACCCCCACACAGAGGGCGGGAAATTGCCTCACAGGATCTTCCAGGGAGCGAAGAAACTGGGGGAGTAAATGAGAGCCAGGGATCGGGCTCATAGGTTTGTGCTGAGTTCTGAGTGCTGGTGTGCTTAAAATAATACACAGCACTCGGCACGCAGCACCCAGCACTCCCTAAAAGGAGACAAGCTATGAAAGCAATCCGTTATATCCTACTGACGGTATTGTTTGTGTTATCTCTTACTGTGCATTTGTATGCGCAAGAAGACAGCAAGGATGTTCTTTTTCAGGTCTCTACCATTGATGCGCTGTTGGAAGGCGGTTATGATGGTGAAATGACCTATGACCGGCTCAGCGGACACGGAGATTTCGGAATAGGCACTTTTAACGCCCTTAATGGGGAGATGGTGGCGCTGGACGGGAACTTTTATCGTGTGAACGAAAAAGGAGAGGTCTCTCCAGTTAGCGCGGCAGATAAGACGCCGTTCGCTGCAGTGACCTTTTTCGAAGCTGACAAGAATGTGAAGATCGGCAATATTGCCGGATTTAATGAACTGGGCAGGTATTTGGACGAAATGTTGCCAACAAAGAATATATTCTATGCCGTTAAGATAGACGGCACTTTCGACTATATAAAGGTGAGAAGTGTCCCCAAACAGGATAAACCATATCCCCCGATCACAGAGGTAGTGAAAAATCAGCCGGTTTTTGAGTTTTACGACCAGAAGGGGACGATAGTCGGATTCCGCTGCCCCGCCTATATCAGCGGAATGAACGTTCCCGGTTATCATTTCCATTTTCTCAGCGAAGACAGGTCCAAAGGCGGCCACCTTCTCGAATGTGATCTTGCCGAAGGATCGGCCGGGATCGATTATACTTCAGAATTCTGCATGGTACTGCCGGAGAACGAAGAATTTTACCGTCTCGATCTGACTCAGGACAAGCAAGTGGACATAAATCAAGTAGAGAGGTAAGAGCGTATTTCGTACTTTTCATCCCCTAACACCTAAAACTTACAACCTAAAAACTGCCATAAACCGTTAAGAAGACAATAGCTATATCTTTTTATTGACTTAACGTATAGTTATTGATATAATCATTTCTGACGATTTATTATGCTAACAATATTTGACGACTGCCGAGAGCAGCCAGTCGCATATTTCCAGGGTGCAATAATGGGCAATACATCCGATGGCGAACTGCACTCTGAGATATTAAAAAAAATAAAAACAATGTATAAGTATATAGTCACGGAGAAGATTATGCCAAAACGGATCATAAAAGCGGTATCGCTCGCCGTATGTATCGCATTCACATTTACAACCGTTCTTTCGGATCTTGCTTACGCGGTACCGTCTGCGTATCAGAATCTGGCTGTTGAGCTGGTATCTCAGAATCCGGACCAGCAGAGTGTGGTGAAAGCCGCCGCGTCAATAAATTATGCAAAGAGATATCCCAATGCGGTGCAACTCTCAGAATGTCCGGAAAGTTTCATTTTAAGAGAGGGAGATGTTCCCGCCCAGGTGGATGGCGTAAGAGCTTTCAGAGCGGATTATGATAACATCCCGCCGGCTTGGAAAGAATTCAGCACCACGAATGAAAAAGGCAAAAGGTGGGAAGATTTCCGGAAAAAATATGAGACATACAAAAGAACGAATCCGTCAGTGCCCGATGAATTGAAAGATAAGGAGCTCCCGGAATATTTTCATCAATTAGAGGATGCGGTTACCGCTTTAATGTTTTTTCTTGAATGTGAAGCCGGGATCTCTTCGGAAGATGTGAGAGTAATTGAAGGATATTTCCCTGTAACGGATGAACCGGAAGCGAAACAACCCATTTCACGCATTGAACCACTAACGGATGCAGAAGAAGGAAAACTTCCAATCGCACGAATTGAACCTCAAGACGATGGTACATATCTTCTGGTGGTCCATACTGTTTATGCTCAGCACTGGAGAGATATTCGGCAGAAGGATGTCTGGTTTGAACAGACTCTAAAAGGCAAAAAAAGAACTGCAAGTTACGCATGGGCGATCAATTTCTGGGTCTGTAAGCATGAGGCAAAAGAACTTGCTAAAATACCGGGTGTGGTTAAGACAGGCGGGCATTTATCTCAAACTTCGGACGGGGTTGAACTGGACAGAGATGAAGAAGATGTAAACAACATATCGGGCCGGTTAGCTGAATTCAATGAAGCGATGCGTCTGGCTTATATGGAAGGCTATTGTATAGACACGCCTGATATTTATTTTGAAACCGGGTCCATAGATAGAATTATGTGGGTATTCGGTTTTGATGATGATAAAACGGCAGTAGATGAGGGGATCGATAAAGGGTTTCCTCTTACACGCCAGAAGACCGAGGAAGAAATAAAAAATACCGCGCATCTGGCATTTCTTGCGCATTATTATTCCTTGGAGGGTGAAGATGGTAAGTTGCGCAGACCATCGGCAGTGACAATTCCCGATGAAATGAAGCTTGCGCATGAAAAAAGACTCGATCAGAATAAAAAATTAGATGAAATATCCGTTGAAGCAACAGGGGCGCGTTCAGCGGGAAATGATCTTGCAATTGAATTGCTGGATATTGAGATCGACTTGATGTCAAGTGAAACCGAAAAGGTGGTCGGTGCATGTAAAAGGATAGAGAAAACAGGCAAAAAAGCCGCAATACTGATTCCGCATCTGGTTGAGATCCTGTCTGACCGCGAAGCTGATGCAGAGTCCCGCTTAGCGGCTGCCAGGTCCCTGGGCAAAATGGATTCTTTCGCGATAGCAGCTGTTTCTCTTTTAGCGCAAGTAGCAAAAGAGGAGGGGGAGCGATCTGATCTAGGGAAGCAGGCGCTGGCGGCGGAAGAACATATAAAAGCAAAAGTACGCTTTATGTCGGTTGAACCCAATAAGACGATCATTGAATGTGAAAAGGCTCTTGGATCTTCGGATCCGAAAAGAATCGCAGCTGCGTGTCGAAAAGCAGAACTAAAAGGCAGTTCCGCCGCAGCACTTATTCCCCTCCTTATGTTGATCTTATCAAACCGGGATCACAAGGCGGAAGTGCGCGCAGCAGCTGCCAGGGCATTGGGTAAGATGGGACCGCTTGCTTTAGGGGCGCTTGTGATGCTGGAACAGGTGCTAGACGAAGGCGGAAGAGATAATTTATTGTTAGAAGATTGTGCGGCGAGCGCCCTTCAAGCTATTAAAAGAGAGACATGTATAAGTTGCGGTGTAGAGGAGTTGTTGGGGTTGAAACGGCCTATTACTGAGGTGCGGAAAAGACCGGCAAAAAGAAGCACCACTGCCCGGCAGGACACATTGGAAACGGAAGAGATCAGCAGAATATTGATCGTTGACGGCAAAACTGCGCACGCGGAACTTATACAGAAATATTTGCAATCTTTTGAGGGCAGAACGGGGCGGAAGATCACAGAGATAGCACTGGCCAAAAGCCAGGAAGGTGCGGTACAGAAAGCATCAGAAGCCAGCGAGAAAGGTTTGCCGTTTCATCTTGTTATAACAGCGGGAATCTTGCCTATGATGAATACTGATGCCGAACAAGAGATCAAAAATACCACCGGGGTCGATATATTATTTGCTGTTCGCAGTGTAGCAGGCCATAAAGATGCCCATGTCCTTCTGCTTACCGGCAATTTGTTACCGGCAATATTACTGGAATACGCGAAAAGTTCGCGCAGAAACGTTTCTCCGGATATTTTCAGCGGATATGTACATGAAAGTGATACTTTATCCAGTAGCCTTTTTGACGCGATCAAAAAAATCGGGATCTTGGGAAAAAAACAGAGCGATGCTTCCGACAAGCCGGAGGAAGACGAAGACAGCGACATCACCATGAAGCAGGGCACGGGCGAGGTGCCTCCCGCGGAAAATGCTCTTGCGACTGAATTGCTGAATATTGAGATCGACCTGAGGTCCGGTGACACTGATAGAGTAATCAGCGCCTGTGAAAAAACAGGCCAAAAACGGAAGCAAGCGACGATCCTGATCCCATTACTGGTCAATTTTCTTTCTGACCGCGAAGCAGACGAAAGAATTCGCTTAGCTGCCTGCATGGCCCTGGGCCGGATGGGCTCTTACGCGATAGCGGCTATCCCTCTTTTTGAGCAAGTGGCAGAAGAGGAGTCGGAAAAAGGGACAGATCTTGAACATATTGCACATGAGTCCGCAAAGAACGCGAGGAAAGAGCTATTATCAAGGTCGGGCCTGAACATAGATGAGATCAGAGGCATCGGGGCTGCGCTTTTGGGCTCGGATCCGGAAGAACAGGAAGGCGCGTGTAAAGAAGCCGGAGAGAACGGCAAAGAGGCAGCATTGCTTATTCCTCTTCTTGTAAATATCCTGTCGGACGAAGAAGGTTATATGCCGGCGCGCGCCGCCGCAGCCAGAGCATTGGGCAAGATGGGCATTCTTGGCGTAGCGGCCCTTCCTTTGCTGGAAGAGATGCGGGGCGATGAGGGGAAAGACAAGTTACTGTTAAATGATTTTATAAACCTGGCCATCAGGGCAATCAGAACCGAAGCATATGTCCGCTCCGGCGTTGGCGAGTTGTTAAGATCAGAAGATACAATTGGCGAAATAGCGGGAATGAAGTCTGACGACAAAGATCAGGACGACCGGCGTTCCAATCTGGCATCTATGCTTGTCTCGAAAATAACGGTTGGCCCGCTCAGCAAAGAGTTGACGTTTAAGGATCTTTTTGACGCGCTTACAGGGTTTAATAGCATCCTGGCGGGACGCGGTTATAAGTCGTTTACGGCGGAAAGGATAAGATCGGAAAGGTCCCTGGCGATACTGGCCCTGGAGAACTATTACCGTGCTTTAGAAGGCAAAAAACCTCTGGAGAACGTGCCGGATAGCCAAATCGATCGTGTCCTTAGTGAAAAGATAGACCTATTCCATTCGGGTAATTTTTTGGAATACAGACCATATCTGATCGGAATACACCAGCATACAATAGACCTCTTCCTGGAGCTTGCGGGAGATAACGGATGGATAAAACCGGTCGACCTGAAAGCGGTAAAGACGGTCAAGCTCACCGCCATGGAAGCTGCTTTCTTCAGCAAAACGCAAGAAGCGGGCAACCGCGACATTACGAGTGTCTATGAGAGTTTTATCCGCGTACTCGGCTCTATGAACAGGACCTCAACGGTGTTACAGGAAACGGATGATAGAAAAAGGCATTACGCGGAAAAAGGGGCGGGTGTGATCCGGAAGGAACTGACCGATCTTCTGGAAGGCAAAGTGGATGTGCGTACTATTGAATTCTCGGATGACATTGCCGTTGACGCGACGACCTATTTCCTCATAAGAGGGCATCGCAGCGAAAGAGGAATAACGTATATAAACGAGTGTTTCGACCAAGAGGAAGGACGTCTCAGGAAAGAATCATATATAGACCAGGCGCTTCTCATTGCCGAAGAAACGGCATCTTACAGATTGCCGCACAATCTCAGTGTCCGTCTGTGGAGGTCGCTCGCTCTGTATATTTATCCCGATGGTTCTTTCGGATACGGAAAAGAGACGGAGATAGACAATAGCCGGGCGGAAACTCAACTTATCGAGATCCTGGAAGAAATAGGAAAGCATTACGCTAAGCATGTAAAAGAAAGAGACAAGAGCCCCACTACAAATTTCGAAGGAATTTCTGGCGAAACAGTCGTTCAGACGGCAGCGAAAAAACATGATCTGGATGAAAAGGCCGTATCGATACTTGTAGCACTTGGCAGAGATCTCGAAAAACACGCCGAGGAATCAAAGACCCGGCCGGAGGAATGGAAAAGCAGACTTCAGGAATTCAAAAAAGATCCGGTAGGATATATAAGAAAGATACGCCCGGGTATTGAGGAAAAAATACGAATGCTTGACGAGGAACCCCGGGATTATGCAAGAAAAATTTCCGCGCTCCAGTTGACGCTTAATCCGCATCTCAAAGACGGATTACAGCAGAAATTGGCGGATATAGATTATGTTTTAACCCAGGTGGGCCCCGCGCGAACCGACGCTGCCCCCGGCGAGAGCCCGGAAGACGGAATAGCGATGCGTCAGGGGACGGGAGAAACGGGTATCTCGGAAACGCCCCCCGCCGACACGGCACTGGCATCTGCGACAGAACCTTTAGTATTGCCTGATGAAGCACAGACAGCGAATGAATGCGCGCGGCGGATAGTAGACGCCGTGAAAGCCGACCCAAACCTTGTTCTGGGTCTAGCCACCGGCGGCACGCAGATCCCCGTATATAAGAGAATAATAGAATTAACGGAAGCCGAAGGTGTGGACTGGTCAGGCGTTACCACATTCAACCTTGATGAATACGCCGGCCTTGATACCACTCACGATCAAAGCTACCGTTATTACATGAATGAAAACCTTTTTAATGCACTTTCGGATAAGAACAGGTTCGGGGATAAAGCCATTAGGATCGAAAACACCCATGTACCCGATGGCATGGCTGAAGACCTTGATAAAGAAATGGAAGCATACGCCGCGATGATACGCTCGGCAGGCGGTGTCGATCTCTGGCTTCTGGGCATGGGCAGCGACGGCCATTATGCTTTTCTTGAGCCGGCTGCCGTTATTGATGCGAAATTCATGGATAACCTTAAAAGAGGCCTCTTTGACGGGATAGACTTCTCCGGCTCAGTAGGAAATTTCCCCCTCAGAGACAAAATAAGAGACTTCAATGATTTTTATTTCTCCGACGATACATCATCAAAAGAATACGAAGACATAAAGGAAGCCATATTCGGGATCCTTGGTTTTCAGGCGCAGGCAAGAAACTCGTTAGGTAATTTTCAAGATCTGGTGGATACATATATAAGATCCATGGCAAGAGAGGGCAAGACGATTACTCAGGACGAGGCGAAAGAACATCTTGATAAGCTTGGCGGGAGAATGCAGAAAGAGACCGAAAGAACGTTTTACGTGCCGCTGTCCCGGGAACAAATTCAACGCCTGCAGAGAGACCTGGAAGCGAATGGATGCAGGAACATTAAGATATCGCCGCAGAAAGAGTATTTTGGGAAACCGGCCAAGGTCGTGAATCTTGCCGTCCCGACGCTTATAGGTAATGCCAGGAACTTTAACAATATCAATGAAGTGCCGCTTAAAGCCCTGACCGCTGTAGGGATCGTGATGGAAAGTAAGGCGCTTCTTCAGCACATTATCCATAAAAGCATAGCTCCTGCCCTGCGGGACACTCTTACGCTTCCGGAACCGACCCCGGAATGTCCATCGTCGATATTAAGAACACATGACAACTGGAAAGTCGTCTGCACTGCGGATGCCGCACACTTACTCGGGGATACGCTTGGGATCGTTTATGAAAAAGTTGCTGCCGCTATAGCATCACGCGCGTACAAGAAAAACCCCACACCTTTAAAGATCCACTGTGAAACAAAGCATTACGACTGGGGAGACCCGGACTTTTTACCGGCTCTTTTAAGGATAGATAATTCCGGAGGCAAACCTTACGCTGAGCTCTGGATCGGCGCTCACCCCAGCGCGCCGGCAAAAGCAGATGTTACTGATATCGAAGTAAATTTGAATGATCTGATAGAAGGCGCCGCCGAGGAGATCCTTGGCAAAGAAGCCGCCGACAGTTTCAAAGCGCAGCTCCCGTATCTTTTAAAGATCCTCACAGCCGCGACAGCATTATCCATACAAGCCCATCCGGACAGACGGCAGGCCGAAGAAGGCTGGGCGAGGGAAGCTGCTGCCCGGAAGAAAGGCGAAGAAGTGAGTTACAGCGATAGCAACCATAAGCCCGAGATCATCTGTGCTGTCACGAAATCCTGGGCGCTTAACGGTTTTAGGCCGATTGACCAGATAGTTGAGGATCTTAGGGGACTGAACGTTCCTGATTTAGGGGAAGAGGTGCGTACTTTTATTGATGAGGTGACTCAGGCAGATGGTGATGCTGAGGAAAACAAAAAAGCTCTGAAGAAATTTTATTCCGGTCTGATGGAAAGGGTAAAGACCTTGAAGGAGGTCCAGGCTCCGCTGGATCAGGAACTTGACGGAATGGTTGAAGCCGCAATTGCCGGCAGATCTGTTTCAGACGATGAAAAGAAAGCCCTGAGGGAAAAATTAAAAGCCGAACAGGATAGAATTGCTGAAGTCGCCCCACAGGCCAGGATCTCAAATATTATTTCGTATGTTATCGCAAAAATAAAAATGAAACTTTATGCAGAATTGGAAAAACCTGCTATCAGCAATACGCAAGATTTTGTTGCAGCTGCAGAGGAACAAGGCAGGACCATGGACCTGAAAAGAGAATTATGGGCTTTGAGGCTCAATGACCAATATCCTAACGATATGGGCGTTTTGTCGGTATACCTCTTGAACCTTGTCAGGCTTGAGCCCGGCCAGGCCATGTATCTGCCGGCAGGGGAACTTCACGCGTATTTAGGAAAACTTGACCCCAATGTCAAAGACGAAGGCGCCGGGATAGAGCTGATGGCGAATTCCGATAATGTTTTGCGGGGCGGTCTGACACCCAAACGTATAGACGTTCCGGAACTTTTGAATACACTTACGTTCACTTACGGTGAACCGAAGATACTTGTTTCAGAGACTAAAACAGCCGCTGAAGGGGTGTATAGAACCGATGCGGATGAATTCCAGTTAAGCGTTATCAATGTGAACGAAGAACAGACATTCACAAGTGACGATGCGCACTCTGCCGATATGCTCATAGTGATGGAAGGCAGCGCCACATTGACCGATTCCGGAGGAAACACTTTAGAACTCGAGAAAGGCGATACCATTATGATTCCCGCCGTCTCTGGGCAATATACGATAACGACCGGCGAAACCGCGAAACTGTACAAAGCAAGTGTGCCGGGCATTCCGATGATCATGCAGCCCAGGCCTCAGGACGCAAAAGAAGCGCAGAAAGAAGGCACCGCGATGAAGCAGGGGACAGAGGGCCTGAGTACGGAAGAACAGGAATACCGTTCCAGAACGACCTTTGAAGAAGCTTTTGAGGGTCACGCCGATAAGCAAAAACTCAAAAAGATCTATGACAGGATAGCGGGCAGGATTTTAGAGGTCTGTGGTGAATTTGAAGAGAGATACGGTGAAGAAGCTTTTACGACCCCGCAGCCAAGCGTTATACCCGGAGGAAGTAACGGCGATACGCTGCTCGTAAAGATCTTTCTACAAAGAAAGGTAAGGGAAGTCTGCATCTACCGGCCGTTCATAGAGAATATTTACCGGTTGTCAAAACTGTCAGATAAAGCCGACGACGTAATAGACTTGATCATAGACTCGGCCGTATTCCACGAGATCGGACACGGGTTCGAGGGATATTCAGGACTTGACTACATCAGCCTCATCAAAGATCCCGCCATGCGGCAGGTTTACGCGGATATATTGGGCCTTAAGGAAGGTGTTCCGGAAGAAGGGAAATTGCAATTCGTCGAATCTATCGCTGATCTCAATATGGGCGGCCCCGGCAACATCGCTTACGTGATGAGGAAGGCGGCGTATCTTTTCTACAAATTTATCAGTTCCTCTCCGGACTCATATATAGGAAGGAACGGCCGTGTGAACGCCGGCGCGGTAACCGGCGTCGTGGAAGGATATTTCAGAGATTATAAGTACCTGAGGCATGCTATTGTGGCCGGGGTTAACCCGGAGAATCAAAAAACGTTATGGAAAGATGAGGAAGAACAGGGAAGTGAGGGCGCTGAAGTTGCGGGTGTAGATAAGGTTATACAGGATATGGCGCGGGAAGTTATAAGGATGACCGGGATGTTTTTCGGATTCGCACCTCAAACGACAACCGCAACCGCGCAGATCGGTGCAATAGTGCTTTCGTGGATCGCTGGCAAACCCCACACTGTTGGTACCGCCATGAAGCAGGGTTTGGGTGAAAAAGGCCCGAGGTCCGCTGGCAAGATCACTTACAGGCGTAAATCCGAAAGAAAGTCCAATGAACGCATTGCGGAACTGGATGCCGCCAAGAAGATCCAGTTAAGGATAGAGGCCCTGCTGTCGGAGATCGAGTTGATCGATTCCGACTACAAAAAAGCTAAGACAGGTCCGGAGAAGGAGGATCTAAAAAGAAGAGAGCGGGACTTGCTTCACGAGATGGCTTTTCTATACAGGAATATTTCTTTTGATATCTCTGAAGGCAAGTTGTATGGATATTACAGTGATTACCTTAAACAGTCCAGGAAAGAACGGGACGGTGAAAAAAAAGATGGTTCGGATGGCCTGTATGGAAAAATGGAAGCGGCAAGCGCGGCAAAGGACATAAAAAAACTTCAAAGACTGAACATCAAAGCAATAAGGTTAAATAAGCGTTTGATCAAGCTGCAGTTAAAGATTGCCGGCATGCTTCTCATGGGACGTTCCGGTCTTACCAGCAAAGCGTCGGAAAGGAGCGCGGCCCGGTCGACACTGTTAGGCGGTCTTGATACTGCCTTTCTTTTGACTGAAGAACTTCGTTACAGGATAGCACGCCTCCATGGCGGAAAAAAGATACGCGAATTCGACACTACCGACTGGACCGGAACCATGATAAGGACCTCGAACATCAAGGGATTCGATATCGAAGTTCTAAGGCCCGAAAAGAAAGGGGATAAACCCAGGATACTTGTCAGGCAGTCAAGATGGATAAACGTTCACACGACCCTTATAGATATCCGCAGGGACGTTAAACGCGGTGATATCGAGAAGGCCATCAAAAAACTTGATATGCTCGAGAAGATCTACAGCGTTCGATATATACGGGCGCTTGAGTTTTACAGAGACATAAGCAAGGACCTGAGGGCTTTAAGGGATATTTTAAAAGCGCCGCCTTCGGATAAACAGATAGAAGAAATATCCGCCGGAATAAAAGTGCTTATACCCGCAATAAGATACCCGAAGCAGC
>JABMSC010000111.1 GCA_013204685.1 Candidatus Omnitrophota bacterium
GAGCATTCCGCTTAAAAGGGTCCCGATAACGGCGCCCACAAGGAGAGAGCTTACGACAAGCTCCTGCATTTCGGTGCCGGCTTTGAACTGCTTGGCGATAAATGGGAGGGCTCCGGAAATAACGCCTATATCCAGCCCGAATAGCAGCCCCGCCAAAGCGGCAGTCAGCGCGACCACATAGACCAATGTCTTGCATCTTCTGGCCTCCTTGAGTTCACCGGCAAGCACCTGATCTGTCCCGGAAAGATCATTGTTCATAAAATATTTCTCCTTTGTTTGAATTGAGTTCAGTTTGATCATAACAAGTATATTCTATAAATGCGTGTTGTACAAATTTTTCTTTGCGTCCGGAACACATCTTTTATTTTGAAAATCCTGTTAACACCCTGTATAATGAGCATATGCAGCTTATATCTAATCTTGGAATGTTGTTAGGCGGTGCCTGGGCTTCCGGTGTTAACCTTTATTTAACTATCAGTGTTCTGGGCATTGCGGACAAGCTCGGCTGGATAACCCTTCCGGGCAGGCTCGACGTCATATCTCATCCGGCGGTCATTGCAGTGGCGCTGCTTCTCACCGCGATCGAATTTTTCGCTGATAAGATACCTCTGGTTGACTCCGTGTGGGATTCTTTTCATACCTTTATCCGGCCGGTGGGCGGAGGGGCACTTGCTTTCTTAGCAACTTCGAATCTGGATCCGGCATTCCAGCTATCAGCCGCAATGCTCGGGGGGACTGTCGCCCTGGACTCGCATCTCACAAAAGCAACCGCGCGGGCAGCGATCAATACCTCGCCTGAACCCATCTCTAACTCTATAGCCAGTGTGAGTGAAGACGGCCTTGTTATCGGGGCCCTGTGGCTCATAGTGCAGCATCCTGTGGTCGCCGGGATCCTGGTTGTTTTGTTTATCATATTTTCAATATGGTTCCTCAGGACCATGTTCCGTTTTCTGAAAAAAGCGTTACGGTTTTTCTCCGGCACCTCCGGGAGCGCGGGAGATCCCGGATCACAATGAAAAGACTTGTCCAAAAACTTGCATGCCGGGCGATCATCACGGCACTCATGTTCCCGGGGATAGCATTTGGGGCAGGCGTGCAAGATCGTGAAGTGATCATAGTGCCGGTGGGCACCGTCCAGGCGGACATCCTTGAAGACCTGAAGGAAGTTTTAACTGACCGGTTTGACCTCGATTTCACTATTATCGAGCCCATTCAAGTCCCCGCGAATGCATATAACCCGGAACGCAGGCAGTTCTATTCGGGGGACATTCTGGAATATCTCTCAGGAACCTATGACAATAAAAAGGTCCTGGCCGTTATTGATGAGGACCTCTACGTTCCCGAACTCAATTTTATTTTCGGACAGGCGGAAATACCGGGAAGATGTGCTATAATATCTCTTACTCGGCTGAGACAGACTTACTACGGTCTTCCTGAAGATGAGGCGGCTTTCTTTGAGAGAGTAGTTAAAGAGGCCGTTCACGAACTCGGACACACCTACGGAAAAGAACACTGCTCGGACGGAACTTGCGTAATGTTTTTCTCGAACAGCTTACAGGATACGGACAAAAAAAGTTCTTATTATTGCGCAAAATGTATTATAACTGAAACGGAAGGGCATTAAATGAAAATACGACTATATCATGTGCTGCCGGTAATTTTGATCATACTGGGAGCCATTCTATTTTTCACAGCAATTTCCATGGGCGGAAAAAAGATACGTACTGTTGTTGAATGGACCGAGGTCGTGGAGGCAGGTAAATACCGTACGCGGATCGAATGGGTGGATGAACAAAATGAGGAAATACTTCCTATCTTTAGGGAAAAACTAAAGAGGTGATGTTTTCTGCCGCGCTTGCTTGCAAAATTCTACAATATCGGGCATATTATATAAATATTTTTAACTTGAGTTATAATAGGAGGGGCAAATGACAACGTTTGAATATAGAAAGCTCTTCAGGGCGGATGCTATTGTTAAAGTGGATTACAAAACGACCCAGGAGCCCATACTCTCGGGGGTTGCTTTTACGAAAAATCTCAGCCAGACCGGGATCTGCGTCGTCATGCCTGACAAGTTGGTCGCAAACAGAAAACTTGAACTCAAGATCTATGTTTCTGAAAATAAAGAGTTCGTTGGCGCTGAAGGCATAGTCCTGTGGCAAAAACCATGTCTTTTTGTCCCGGAAAGCGGAAAAGCATATTACCTGACCGGCATGCAGATAGTTGATATGTCTCCGGAAGACGCCATAAGGGAATCCGACTTTGTGCGGGGTTTTCTTGTCAAAAAAAGTGAAGAACAGAACAAAGAAATAATCACTAAACTGGAGGAACTCGGCCCCTGAAGGGGCACTTATCATGCTGTTAAAAAAAATAATTTTCCTGTTAAATAAAATTAAAAAAACTGTGTCTGACTCTTGCGTTTTCACAAAATGTAATGTAAATTTTCTCTATAGAAAGTTTTTAATTATGTTTAACAACAAAAGGAGTACACATGGCGTGTAAAAAGAAAGCTTGCGGCAAGAAAAAAGCTGCTAAGAAAAAGGTAGCCAAGAAGAAGGTTGTTAAAAAGAAAGTGGCGAAGGAAAAAGTAGCCAAGAAGAAAGTCGTGAAGAAAAAAGTAGCCAAGAAGAAAAAGAAGAAATAGGCATCTGGAACATACATAGAAAAACCCCCGGGCTTTTAAGCTGCGGGGGTTTTTTTTGTGCTATGAATTACCAGGGATTGGATGTGAAAGACCACATAAAAAGCCCTGCACAGAAAACTAATGTCAGTATTATCATTTATCCTACCTCCATCTAGAGAATATACCTGCTGAAGTCCGAATTTGCAAGCCCGCTGAGAATAAATATTTTTAGCCCCTGGGGGCACAATTGCTCACTGGCTTGCGGCTTACGAATTTCACCTGAGTGCTGAAATCGCCCCCAGATTATGATATAATACGCATGATCCGGAACTTTTCCTATATATAGATTGTCTAAGTGTTTAGAGGGGAGCGCAGCGGGAGAGATATGAAGCAGATACCAAAAGAGACAATTTTAAGGGCTTCTCGAGGAGATATGGAAGCTTTTAAGGAGATATATGACATATCCTCCGGTTTCGTATATACAGTGGTTTACCGTATTGTTCGCAATTCTGAGGATGCACAAGAGGTCACACAAGACGTATTTATGAGTATATACCAAAAAATAAACACTTTCAGGTTCAAGTCATCACTTAAAACATGGCTTTACAGAATTGCAACTAACAGGGCAATAAACATGTATCGAAAAAGAGCTAAAGAAAAGGGAAGAAAGGTTACTTTCGAGGATAATATAAAATATGACAGCGACGTCTTCAATAAAACGGCAGTAAACTTTGAGCGGGAACACGCAGAGAAGCTGGTTAAAGCAATGCTGGGGAGTCTTCCTTGTGAGCAGCGAGCGTGCATAGTGCTTAAGGACATTGAGGGTTTAAGGTATCAGGAAATCGCTGAAGTTCTGGGCATTAAAATAAATACCGTTAGATCAAGACTTAAAAGGGCCCGGGAGAAACTCCTGGCTCTTAAGGAAACCGGGGAGAGTAGCCATGAAATGTAAAAAGATACGCGATATTATATTGTCAGATTACACTGACGGCGAATTAAGCTCCGATAGGCAAAAACTTATTGAAGATCACCTCAAAGGATGCCCGGCTTGCCGTGAGTTTCTGGAAGAACTTACCGGCGGGATCGTCACTCCTCTGAGAGAAAGCGGACACGTTAAACCACCCGCGGAGGTGTGGAACAGGATCGAAAGGGCTATAGGGGAAAAGGAAAAAAGCGGCGCGGGAGAAACGTTGCTCGACTGGATCAAAGCGCGCGCAGAACTGCCTGTTCTCAGAAGAAAGCCGGCGTTTGTTCTGGCAACAATACTGGTAGCGTTCCTTCTCGCGGGTGGGATCACCGCAAGATATTTTAGCGAAAGACGAGGGGTAAACACCTATATAGAAGAACAGTTTGACTTCCTGGACTCTTTAGCGAACGGCAACGGAGATTCCTATGAAGACAATGGATTTTCTTTGGATTATTTTCTTTTGTAGCGGAACTTTTTTGTGTTCCCATATGTCTAAGATAGTGTATGGGGAGGAAAGTTAAACACAAAAAAGAAGGAGGCGTGAAATGAAGAAGCAAATTATCAAGGTATCGGTGCTATTTACAGTTTTAGGCATGCTCTTTATGTTGCCGGTGGCAGAGGCCCGGGGTTACGAAGGAGCACCTGGAGAGAAGGGTGAGGCCTGTGAAAGGGCGGGAAAGATCAACAATCTTGTTGAGAAACTTGATCTTACCCCGGAGCAGCAGGAACTCATGAAAAAACACCGCCAGGATACAAAGACGAACGTAAAGGAACTTAAGGAGGAGATGAAAGCAAATCGCAAGGCCCTGCACGAAGAAATGAAGAAGTATGACGCAGATACCTCTAGTATAAATGCTACTGTTGCCAGGATTAAGGAGCTTCGGGGCAAACTTCTAGACTATAAGGTTGCCGGGTTCCTCCAGACAAAAGAGATATTAACGCAGGAACAGTTCGAAAAAATGCAGCAAATGAGAGCTGAGCGCAAGGAACGCAAGGGGAAGAAGGGCGAAGGGTTCAGAGGTAAACGAGATTCCGGAGGCCGCCATCATGGAGAAGGCCGCCCGGAGGGAGGCTTTTAAGCACCCTTTCTTGTTGCGTTTTTATATAGACAGGGGCATGTCGCGTGAGTGCCCCTTGCAAAAAACCGGGTGAAGCGAAACGGTCTTTCACCCGGTTTTTTTGTCACCGGAAGACCGGCTATAAAATTCTCAGCTGTTTCTCAGCATCGATTATATCGCGGTTTATAAGGCTTACTGCTTTGTGGACCCTGTCTTTAAGCTCGTCCGAGGCGGGGGTGTCGAATATCTCGCGAAGGACCTGAACTGCCATTCTGAAATAACGTATCACTTCACCTTCATCGGTATCGGTGCGCCGGAGTATCTCGTCAAAATCTTCCTTATTCATCCATCCTGCAATGGAAGGGGTCAGGTGGTAGAAAAAGGGCTTCGAGGGGGTCAGTATCCCGCTCCTGAGTTCCTTTCGATGTATCCGTGCCATCAATCCGTCCGTCTCATGCTTGAGACGTGATGCGGGCTTGTTAAGCTTCGGCATGTGAGCGCCTTTGCGGGGTTCATATACGAGTGCAACGGCAAGCATTGCAAGATCGTTCACGGAAAGCCCCTCAAGGTAGCCGCTGCAATACATCTCTGAAAGCGGGAGTTCGTATCCGTATATCTGGGAGGCAAACTTGCCTTTTTCCGTTAAGCCGTCCTTTCCTATGTAACCCATCTCTTCAAGGAGGTCAACCTTTGCGTGCATAAGCTGAACTGCCTTTTGGCGCCGCTCCTTCTTCTCCTGAAAATAATGCAGGGATTTGGTGTATATTTCGTAGAGATCATTCCCGTATTTTTCATAAAGGTTTAATATTGTCGCGTATGAGGCGTTGAACCGGGAACGCACCTTTTCGGGCTCTCCATATATTATCCTCACAAGTTCCTTTATGGATAACCTGCCCGGGTTTATGCGGCTGAAAACAAAGCCTTCGGTGTCAATGCCGCGGCGGCCGGCCCGGCCCGCCATCTGGTAAAAATCCCGCGTCTTAAGGTTAGCGAAGTGACGGCCGTAGAATTTTCTGAGCTCGTCAAATATTACCGTGCGCGCGGGCATGTTTATCCCCAGAGCAAAGGTCTCGGTCGTGAAGATAACTTTTATAAGGCGGCTTGTAAAAAGCCTCTCTATGACCTCCTTGAGGGTGGGGAGCATCCCGGCATGGTGATACGCTATCCCGCGTTCAATCAAAGGACGCATTTCTGCGGCGCTTTTTTCGCCCGACAAGTCAAACCGTGCGCAAAGGTCCCTGTAGACTTCACTGATCTTTTCTTTTTCTTCCCTGCTGAGAAAATCAAATTTTATCATTTCATCCGCCAGGTACTCACAGCGGCGTCTGCCGAATGCGAAGTAAATGCAGGGGAGGCGGTCATTCTTCTCAAGATCTTTTATAAGCGTGTCCAGGCGGTTGGGTTTAATATGCTGGGCAGGGGCAGTTGTCCTTCTTCCGCGCCTGTAGTAAGATCTGGGCCTTGTTGGGAAAGACGCCCTGATCTTTTTAAGATTGTCCAGGATAGAGCCCTGGTACTGGTAAAAAAAGTGAAGGGGTACAGGGCGGCTGTCTTCTTTTACTACTTTGAGAGGCCGTTTATGTATTGAATGTATCCAATCCGCGAATTCGTCTATATTCGGGATAGTGGCTGAAAGAGCAAGCATTTTCATGTGAGGTGGGAGAAAGATAAGAGACTCTTCCCAGACAGTTCCCCGCTCAAAATCGTCAATATAATGTATCTCGTCGAATATGATCCAGGAATATCCCTCCAGGTCGTGCGAATCTTCCAGCACCTTGTTGCGGAATATTTCAGTGGTCATTATAAGAACGGGCGCGTGAGGATTAATGGAGACGTCACCGGTTAAAATGCCGATCTTATCCTTGAAAGGGACCTGAAAATCGCGGAATTTCTGGTTAGAAAGGGCTTTTATGGGCGCTGTATATATAACCCGGGTGTTGTTTTTCAGGCAATCGTTTATGACGTGCTCCGCAATAACCGTTTTACCCGCACCGGTGGGGGCCGAGACAATAACGGAATGGCCGCCGGTGATGTAGTCTATAGCTTCTTGCTGAAAAGGATCATATTTCATAGGGACAATTATCGCATACGGGGGGAAGGGGAGTAAAGGGAATAATGCTGTTTGAAAAATCAGATCATTTGCATTATAATAGAAATGATGCACTTTGAGTTCTTGTTTTTTTAATCAAGAGGTAGATCAAGTATGATGATATTGACGATACTGAAAATTATATCCGCTCTGGGGCTTTGTGCCCTGATCGGATCAACTTACTATTTCGACAAGAACAACAATCCCTTCTGGGGCGGTATATCCTTTCTTTCTCTCATTGTCTATACGATGGGAGCCGCGTATTTCTGGCAGCAATAAACACCCGCAACATACAGGGACGGCGTCCATTTTTATCGCACACCCACTGCCGGTCCCCTCATTTCACGCCAAAAGGTAATGGTTTAACCATGTTAAAAATAAAAAAGCTTGTTGTTCAATTCTTGCTTTCTCAGCTTTAACAGGCATACTTGTAATGAATATGATGTTTGATCTTTAATATGAATACTATGTGATCGATAAAGGCAAACTACTCGAAAGGGTAGGGCGCGTGCCCCGTTAGAGATCGCGGGAAGCGCACTGTTGGAGACTATCTCTAACGGGGCGTGTTCCGCTCGAGATCGCGGGATGCGCCTCGTTAGTGACGATTTATAACGGGGCAAAGTTATGGGCCTAAATCAGCTTTAAAAGCTTGATATGGTCGCCAAACTGCCGAAGTTACCATATGTCTTGAAACCGACAGTTTACCTTTATCGATTGTGAACAGGGGAGGGTAAAATGTCGGTTTCTTTTTATAAGCATAAGATCAAATATATTCTGGTATTATTTGTATCGTTAAACCTGGCATTAATGCCCTTCTCTAATACTGCACTATCAAGATCTGAGAGCCCCGAAGTTCCGCACTTCCAAAGAGGCATGTGTTATACAACCTGGGATCGGGGATCATATGCGTGGAGCGAGTCAGAGAGATCAATTCAAGATCTTAAAGATATGAACGTTGACCACGTGCAGATAGTCATCACCCAGTATCAGGACAAGTTCAATTCAACAAAGATAAGACAAACCCAGCAGACACCGAACGATCAGAGCGTAATAAAAGCAATAAAATACGCCCATAACGCTGGTTTAAAGGTATTGCTAAAACCGCATATTGACCTGATAAATGCGGGAGAAGAAGGATACTGGCGGGGGGATATCGGGTTCTACAAAGAAGAAGGTTGGGACAAGTGGTTTGATTCGTATGAAAAATTTATTACGCATTACGCTAAAATTGCGGAAGAAAACGGTGTTGAGCTCTTCTGCGTCGGGACTGAACTTGCCTTTGCCACGCAAAAAACGGATCGCTGGCGAAAGATCATCTCCTCCTGCAGGAAAATATTTTCAGGTGATCTGGTCTATGCCGCAAACTGGGACAACTACCAGAATGTCAAGTTCTGGGATGACCTGGATTATGCCGGTATCGATGCATATTTCCCGCTTTCTTACAAAAGTGACCCGGGAATTGATGACCTGTTAAGTGGGTGGCAGAAATGGCTGCGCGACATCAGAAGGTGGCAGTCAGACGTAAATAAACCGGTCATTTTCACGGAGATCGGATATCCAAGCTCCCTTCACGCCCCGAGTGAACCCTGGGCCGACGGGCGGGGAACGCCACAGCTTGACCTGCAGGCAAGTTTATATACCGCGTTTTTTGAGGCGGTTGGTGACAGCCCATGGCTTGCCGGTGTTTACTGGTGGGACTGGAGTCCTTACCTGAACGATGGAGGCCTGAAGAACAACCATTTCACTCCAAGAAATAAGCCTGCTGCGAAAGTTCTTAAAGAACACTTTGCGATGATCGGCTCAAGGCCGGTCGTTATGGCAAAGGCGCCTCTCGAAGAAAAGTTAACTCTGGAAAAGATACTGGTTGAAGGGAACATACCGTCAATAAACGAAATTCTGGCTGAAAAAATGGTGCCTTTGGATATCAGAAGCACAATGAATATCGGCAGCCCCGGAATAGCTATGTTGTCGCCGCCGCTTTTCGGGGACGTTTTTGGTAAGATCGAAACCGAAATAGACCTTTTGCCGAACATAGAAAAATTGACCATTAAAGACGGCGATGAATACAGGGGAGAGATTGTAAAAGGTCTCCCGTACGGACGGGGCATAATGCGCTATAAGCGCGGGGATAAATATGCCGGAGAATTCAAAAATGGCCTGCGCGACGGTACGGGCATTTACTTCTGGAAGAACGGCAACATCTATATTGGTGAATTTTTGAATGGTGCACAAGAGGGAAGGGGGGTGTTTTTCTGGAAAAACGGCTCTGTTTATTCGGGAGAATTTCAGAATGATCTTCCCAATGGCATTGGAACAGAAATTCGGGACAACGGATACCGTTATGAGGGGGAATTCAGGGCCGGCTATCTGAACGGTAAAGGGTTTGTGTTAAAAAGAAATGGCGACAAATATGAAGGTGAGTTCAAGAATGGTGTCGCGCACGGGAAAGGCGTTTTAACGAAAAAGAACGGAACGGTAATTAAAGGTGAGTGGAGTGATGGTTTTCAAAAATAACCGCAAAATGATTGTTTTGGGCATAATTTTAACATTTATGTCACCCCGAACCCTGCTCTGTGATCCAGAAGCGGTTTCAGGAGCAAACAAAATAGATGCCGTTACTAAAATAGAGGGGCATGCTCCCGCTGAACTGGACCGGCGTGAATCCCGCGCGAAGAGGGTAATAAATAAAATGAATCTTGTGGAGAGGGTAAGAAAGTTTCGATCTCGGGGCTCCTGGAAAACTCTTCAAGCGGCCGCTCCATTAACAAAAGCAGAAGAGGCCGGCTGGAAAAAGTTTAATTATAACGAGAAAGCCGCTACCCCTCAAGGATGGTATGAAGGAATTGAGTATACATGTAAGGAAACTTCCGCTACCGGAAAGGGCCCTTTGTGGGCAAAAGTGGCAACATCCCTTACAAGCAGTAAAACCGAGCGTGGAGAGTCCATGTACGGTTTTAAACTAAAATTATAGCAGTTGAGCGCGGGACTCTTTAAATACCCTGCATAGGACAGCGACCATTTTATTGAACCGGTGACTTATATAGTCACCGGTTTTTTTATAACCCTTCTGCTGGTTGCGAGCGAAGCGAAGCGATCCCAATAAGCACACAATACACCCCCTGGGTGAATGGTAAACAGTGGATATGCGCATAACATAACCCTTTTAAATGAAAAAAGCTACAAGGCACGTTAAGAATAAAATATCTATATCTTTTTATTGACCTAACAGAGCTTTCTCTTTATAATATTAACAATGCTAGTACATTTAAGTCCATAATATTAGGGAGTTATGTCGATATCAACTAATAATTTTAAGACATGCCTGAAGAAGGCTACGGCTATAACTGTAGCTGCAGTGTTTCTTTTTAATATCATCTTCACAGAGGTCGCGGCCGGACTCCAGGTCCAGACCCCATGTGCGCCTATTGCGAATCCTGAGATCCGGATCCCGACACAAATAGAAGCAACACTATTCGGCATACTCACACAGATCAACGGAAAGATGATCAATGATGATCTCATGAAAGGGTGCAACCTGAACCTTGCCCCGAAAAAGGGTGACGGAATAGTTGATGAATATGATTTGAACTTCCGGGACAATAAAACAGGTATGCGCAAAGAGGGAGACAGCTGGATAATACCGTTTTCCTTTGTCGATAAAGGCACACACCGTGAATGCGAAGCCGTGGTCGCCCCGAATAAAAGAATTATCGCGATGAGAGAAGTCGGATCAGCCGGGAATAACGCCGTTGAATTATCCCCGCTTGGAACAGACCCCCAAGAAGAGACCGGTAAATTTTACGCAAAGAAGAACATTCTCACTGTTCCTTCTGAAGGCAAAGCGGCGGCGGACGAAACTTCCCCCGACACAGGCCCCGTTACAAATTCCGGAGGAATTTCTAACGGGGCAGGTACCGCCATGAAGCAGGGGACGGGAGAAGTGGATCCCGGCGCCGCCGTGACGATGAATACGCGCCGGGAATCTAACACCAGCGGAATTGATCCCTCTGAAGTAAAAAGCGTTCTTATCCTTGATGACAGACCTGAACACATAGAACAGACATGTGAAAGCATACGCGATCTGTATCCCCATATCTCGCGCGACAGCATTAAAAAAGCCACGAGTCTGTATGAAGCCGCAGGGATCATCAAGAGAAACCCGCCTTTTGATCTTGTCATATCAGACGTCGATCTTTCACACACTATCTGGACAAAATTAAGTCAGGTAGAGTTCAACCACGGACTTATCCGGCTCACGTCAGCCGGAAAAGAATTTGTTATGTGCCTGGCACACCACAGAAAAAAACGCCCCAGGCATATTATCCTCCAGTCCACAATGTTTGAGGAAAGGATCACAGACAGGATCATGGCCTTTTTTGTTTTCGGTTCCGAATTTGCTAACGTAAAAAAGAAACTAAGGAAGGCCGGGATTATTATCCAACCGAAAAGCAAACTGATAAAGAACCGCGACCTCACCTTAAAGACGCTTCTGACATGGATCATGTTGTTGTCTGCTCTGTACGGCGTGGGCCTTACGGTGATCCCGCTCTACTTCGGGTCGTTTACGCTTGGTGCTTTTGTCGCCTTTTCTGGTACCACCATAGGGTTGTTCTGCGCGAGAATCCCGCGAGCGCTAAAAATAAACCGGGACAGTGCTTTTACTCTCGGCGCGGAGGACTCGCCTTCCCCCGACACAGGCACCGCCATGAAGCAGGGGACAGGAGAAAGCAAAAGGTCGCTTGTGACAATTGCCACAAAAAAACCAAAGGCAGTAGAGCATTTTACAAAAGAACAGATCGAATATCTGAAGAAACACCTCGGCAAAAAGGAGCTGATCGATTTAGTGAATAAGCTGCTTAAGATGGCTTTGCATAAGAAAGATAACGTAGAGGCGGTTCTGCTCTATGTAAAAGCAAGCCGGCTTATGACAGACATAAATCCCGCAGTCGCTCGCGAGCTGAAAAAAGTTTCAAGGGCGGCGGTGTTACAAGACGAACGCTGGGAAATTGTCATAAACGAAGACGGTTATATACACACAGAAAGAAATATTGCAGAAACAAAAATGGCGGCTGAACCGGAAGAGAAAGATAAATTGGATGAGTCAGACCTGGAAGACGCGGTGGATGGTTTTGAAGAAAGATTACGGGCTTTCGCGAACGGGGATGATGTTGCCGAAGAAGAAAGGGAAGCAAGCTTGATCTTTGATGCGGCAACGGAAGAAGGGGCTGATCCGGAAAAAAATGGGGCCGAAGATAGGAAGGCAGACCTGACCCTGGATGAGGTGACGAAAGAAAGAATGATCCAGAAAAAAAATAGAGTAATGGAGGAGAAAAAAACAGGACTACAGGTCGAATGGCAAACCCTCAGGGGCGCGGCTTCTAATAGCCCCGAAGAATGCGGGAGGATGGATGCCCTGTTTGAGGAATTTAGGGATATATTGGAACGCAGTCCCGATGAGGGGGGCGTATTTTATGAAGATGGGATAATATACGATAGTGACCCGTCCGACGGCGCGGAGGACTCGCCTTCCCCTGACACAGGCCCCGTTACAAATTCCGGAGGAATTTCTAACGGGGCAGGCACCGCCATGAAGCAGGGGACGGGAGAAGGCAGATCCAAAAGCTCCAAAGCAGGATTAAAAAACATCCTCCACGTTGAGCACCATAAAAAGTTCGGCAAGCACGCGCGCAGAGCAATCGAAAGAAGATTCCCGGATGTCGCGGTCCTTACCGCGTCAAACCTGCACGAAGCCGCAGATATCCTGAGGGAAAAAGGGAGCTCCATCGATGCGATCGTTTCAAACTATCATTTCGGCATCCCCTTATATTCCCGTGGCATGAGCGATGAGGAAAAGGATGAATACAACGCTGTCGAACTTTTATGTCAAGTGACCAAACTCCGCCTCAAAATGCCCGTGATCATACACAGCGGTGTCGGGTGGTGGAGAACAATAAAATACAGACTAAGGATCAAAAAGTTCTTCGGAAAAAGTGTTAATGTAATATTTATAAATAGTGTTCGTGCCGGCAGGATACTGGATGAGCTTGAGCATATTGATGAATGGCTGGCAAGCGACGAAACCGTCCCCGCCATGAAGCAGGGAACGGGAGAGAGCGACCCCACGACCCCGCCTGCTGCGCAAACGGTGCAAACATACAGCACTCTGCCTAAAACGGAATTTTTTGAACTGGTCGGAAAGCTGAGAAAATCCATCGACGAAAACACCGAAATGCCGACGCTGCTCAAGTACTTTAATGAAAACGACGATAAAAAGACCGATGCGGCGGTAGCCCTGCTTGACGCCCTGACCTACATCTATCCCGGAGAAGGAAGAAAAACAACGGTAAACATGCTTAATGCTTATCTTGAAAAATACAACGATACGGAACCTGAAGAGAGAGTGTTTTTCTTGAGAAGCTTTATCAGTAAGCTGAAAAGGGATATTGCCCGGACAAATCGGTCCGGGAGGACTTTAGTCACCTCCAGGACAGCTTTTTTGACTACCCTTATTCTTGTAACCGGCGCATTCATAGCCACCGGATTGTCCGGCATGGTACCGCGTTATATTATTTTAACGGCAGGATTAGCGTATGCCGTACTTGGCTTAGTGTTTAAATGGGTGAGCGTTTTGCGGCTGAACAACTTCTTGCGCAATATGACCGATATCAGGCTAAGCGTTAATGATTGGGATCCCTATCAGGAGACCAGGGTGTATGGCATGTACGCAAGAGGCATAGCGATATACAGGCAATTCCTGATACGGGACAAAGATCTTGATCCCAAAAGAAAAGAGCTTCTTATTAATTTTAATCTGGCCGAGATCCAGCCGGATGAAACCGAACTGCAGCAAAACCGGCTCCGAAGCATTGTCAATGAGGATCTTCTGGTAAGACGGATCGCAATAAGTAATGACCCCACCGTTTTCAGACCGGCACTTGAAGCTATAGTAGAGCTTATGGCGAGGTATCCAAAGATCAAAGTGATTGTGAACAAATGCACCCCGATCCTGCACGCTTCTGAAAAACTGCCGAATTTCGCGAGAGCGCTTGTAGATATGCTATACCGCGCGCATCGCGGTAAGATCATGTTTACCAAAATAAATGGCCACGAACGCCTGAACCGAGAGACGTTCTTACGGGCGGCAAAGGAGATCATAACGTTAATAGCGACAGGGGAAGACGCGGAGCGTCTGAAAACGTTGGACATAGACCTGAGACAAGAGTTCATTGATAACTTCCTGAAAATACACAAAAGGTTCGAAGAGGAGATCGAGCTCGCGGAAGAAATGCTTAAAACGATCGGTGCTGATGAAGGAACGATAAGCAAATTAAGAGCTAAAAGAACAGTACATCTCTTTATGCTTACAGGCATTGCTTTAAGACGACTGCCCCTTATAGGGCACTTATGGCGTCTATGGCACCTGTTTCTCGACCGTATTCACTTCAACAAATTATTAGAAAACGCTTCCGGGGACTTTGATCTGAGAGCTTTTCTCGGCTCAATTGAGGAAATAGACGAAGAAAAAGAACAAGAAAAAATATACATAGAAGCCGTTAAACATCTATTGTATATACGCGAAGTGCGCGGAGAAGAGGACCTGTTAAAGGAACTCAGGATTTTTCAGGCAAAAGACGAGCATGCGGATGAAAAACTGCTGGGCCTGGGAAATGCAGCGTTTGGTGTTATTTTCTGGTTCACGACAAGATCATATGAAGACAAGGTCGCCGATCTTTACAACGCTATAGAGAAAGTTCGGCACGAAAAGCCTGATAAGAAGAAAGAAGAAGGACCTTCATTTCCTTTTGGTCTATGGATAAGGGAACGACTCAGGGGCTTACGGCAGGCCTTTTCGCAGATAAGGCGCAATAAGCCCCAGCATCCGCAAGGCACGTCTGAAGAAGACGAGGATGCCATGATCAGGGATCTCTTCGGGGACGATATAGAACCGGACGAGCCTACGTCAACGAACAACGAACGACGAACAACGAACGACGAAGACGGCCCCGCCATGAAACAGGGAACGGGAGAAAGCGACCCCACGGAGAGAATGATAAAAACGGTGGAGAAAATGGCCAGAGCATCTATAGACGGCGAGGATGTGGATGTGTTTCGCGGCTCAATGCTTAATGACATTTCAGAGACAAGAACATACAGGGTGAAAGTGAGCCGTTTGGTGTTAAAGCTCATTGCCGCGAATAACGGGGCATACCTCAAAAATGCGTTTGAAAAAGCGTCCGGGAGAATTTTTAACATAAAAGATCTTGAAGCAATATACTTTGACGAATTTCAGAGGGGAAGATACGAACACGTTATTCTCGTAGAGTTGATCCTCAAGGGAGGCGGGATCGTGAGATTCGGCATAAAAGCCCCGCTCCAAGAGGATAAACATATCAGCGATGATTACGCCAATTTACGTTTTCTTCATAACATGAATAGCGAATGGGCGCAGGAGCCGTATGATTTAGTCCCGGTTCCGATTTATGACGATCCGGAAGACGGATACGCCTATTTATTTACCGAACAATGGCTGGATGGTTTTTGGGAGATAAACCCGTCCACCTTGAGTGAAGAATCCCCCCCACTTAAAGCGAACTTATACTATAAGGATGTTACAAGCGGCAACCCCGCTCCCAGAGGGCATCATCTATCAGATCCCATATCAGAAACAATATCAGAGAAAATGATAATGCTTCTCGCGGATATATATTTAACAGCTGATTATCTCATAGATAGAATAAGTCCGGCAGCAGGAGACTTTGTGGCAAAACTGAACGGAGATGATGTTTCAGTAAAACTTATCACTGCCCGCGACATCAAAAGGGATGTTGAGCCATGGGAATTTGTTCACAGTCTTATGATCCTTAGATTGCGCCCGCTTACTGTGAGTGATTATGCCTTCAGCGTGAACAAGGTTATGAGAGCGTTAAGGAAGATCGACAACCAAAGACAGTTTGGCTTAGAAGCGTGGCGTAGAGATTATAAGCAGGCTATTGAGAAGGGAACAGCGGAATTTGACGATGCGGACAGGAAAAACGCAGTCTTGACGGCGCTTTCCCGATCCGGGGCGGAGGACGAGTTTTTCCCCGACACAGGCCTCTCAATCAAGCAGGGAACGGGAGAAAGCGACCCCACGCCTCCGTTAAAGCTTTCTTCGAAATCTCTAACGGGGCAGGTAACGCACGAAGGATCTGAGCCTATAAATTCTACCCAGGCCTGGGCTAAAGATGAACTTATTCCTAGCAGTGAGATGTACCAGACTGAAAAGGCCATATGGGATCTTCTTGAGAGGCATGCGGTTAATCTGGTGAGCGAGAAGGCCAATGGGGGTGAAATTTCCATACTTGAAGTTGGCGGGACTATGATTGGCGCTGAAAGCATACTGAAATACTTTAGGGACGATAACAAAGTTTCTTATACTATCGTGAATCCTGCAAGTATGCCGCGAGCTCCTGATTGGGTTGAAGAAAGAGTGCGATACATAAAGAAAGATATAATGGATGTCTCCCCGGAAGAACTAGGTGACAAGCCAAAATAATTCTTGCCGTTCGTACGCTTGAATATACTGATTTTGAAAAAACCCTTGAACAGCTTAAAGCCCTTGCCCACGAAGATGCTGAATTTACCATTGTAATGAATCTTCATGATTCACCGTTAATAGAGTCTGTGCGTGACAGACTAAAGGTGTGGGAGTGTGGAATATACTCGTTTGAAATGGCTGTAGAGCATCTTAAAGGCTTTGTGACGCTGGAAGAAGTTTTAAAAATGTCTATGCTTAATACCGGTGCCATATTGGACATGGAAATGCGGCATAATGCGCAGAAAAGACTTCATAGTTTATATGGAAGGCTCAGGAGGATCGACCTAAGCGATAAGGATGTGGTGGCTGCTAAAACCAGTAGTTACGAGCAGGTGTTATCTAACTTAAGAAGAAAGTACCAGATCATACGCAGTCGTTATATGTCCATTGCTCTTGAACCGAGCAAACTGATCGACAGCCCACCTTTTCTTTTAAGGTATTTAGATAAGGATTTTAAGCGTAAACAGAGTTTTACTGTATCGATCTCTCATACTGGTCCTAAATATCATGTATTTCAGTTACGAAGGAGAACCCCTGAAGAGATCTCAAAGACCGGGGCACTGCCGGAAGACTTAAGCGGGCACGCACTTGTTGCTCTGAAATATATCCCGGAAGAGCAAAACAGGAGAGTCGCAGTTCTTAGGGGGATTGAGGCATATTTATTGAGAAAAGATGAATTAGAGAGAGTCATTAAGAGCCTCCAGACGACGTGGCTCAGGAGAATGGATCCGGATGATGAGAGTTTGGATAGTAACGCGCCGATATACCACTGGCAGGATGTACAAAAAATTATTAGATATCTAAAAAGCGGTTTGGAAGATGAAACTATATTTGGTGAGAATCACAGGATCTATTTTGCGTTAAGTTATAAAGATGGGGAGATATCAGAAGTCGAATCGATAGTATTAGCAAAGGATATTGGAGAAGGCAGAACAAGTTCCATCAACATGTGGGAATCCAGGTTTGAGAACAGAAAGCCGAAACGATTCCCAGATCCATACATAAATTATCGTTCTTACAAACCCCCGGAGCACGTTCTTTATAAGGGTGTAGGCCCTCAGCTTCTTGTTTACAGTATGAAGATGGAATCAATATTCTATGAAGGTGTTCAGTTTGACCTTAAGGGTGATGCACATGATGCGCTTAAAAAATACGCTGAAACTGTACGGGGAAAAGGTTACACGAGGACCGGATGGTCACTTGATCTTTTGAGGGCCGATCAAGCCAGGAAAACCCGCCAGAACTTAGAGGGGCATGAGTTCGTCGAGGAGTCCGAGCAGTGGATGTGGGGATTTCTGCCGGGAGGACCAGTTAAAAGTCCTTGGGAAGAGAAAGGTGAAGAAGAGACTGCGAATGGGGCGGAGCCAGAAACCGGTATTTCCATGAAGCAGGGAACGGGGGAAAGCGACCCCACGACAACGCGCGACGATAATGCCGGGGTGGTGGAGTCGAAAAATGGCAGTGATCCCGAATATGGTGATGCTAATATCTGGCCTGGAAAAATGGGCATTACAGAGGAAGATTTGCTGAACCTGGGGTTAATGAGCGGTACTTGGTGGAAGAAAAATTGGAGATTGGACCAAGTTTTTCGCCGATTTAGAAGCGCTCCCCCAAAAGTTATAGAATTGCTGGTAAGAAACCTTACCCGTCCAAAGCGTGCACACAAAAAAATAAGACGGGTGCACCAGAATGTAAATGATCTAATCAATGCTTTGATGGGTGAAGGTAAAGAAGAAGCCATTCGTAGGTTCAAACGAATAATGAATTTGGTTGGTGTGTATTCTAACGAACTTTCCGGGCCTAGAGATGACGCTTGGTCTAGTTTTGCCAAAGCGTTACGAGTTCTTCACAATGAACACTATCCAAGTAATCGCTGGGGTGTTGAACTTAGAGAACATAGAGAACCTTATCCGGACGTTGCACTTGTGCTTATTCATTTGGCAAGGTTTATTCTTATTCAACAGGAGCTTTATGATCTTCTTCCCGAATCATCGGAGGGAATTGTAAAAGTATGGAGAGACAATCTTGGGGAATTTCTTAAGAGAAGAGAAATCCAATCTTTTCTGAAGCGTCAGGATGTTATGCGCATGGTTGCAAGTGTTGGGCTTCCTAAAACACGTACCTATGGGTGGCTGGAGAACGACTCATTAACGAGAGATTTTTTGGAACTTGTTGAGAATAGAGAGTTTCTAGAACTTGTTGAGCAATTCAGCGATATATGGCAGATTAACGCTTCATCAACAAATAAGATGAAGCGTAACCGCGAACCAGATACACCTCACCTCGGAGCCAAACATGCATTTCTTCGTCAATTCCCGGATGGCAGAATGCAAAGCCCCTTAGCTGAACTTGATTACTACTGCCGCATTGCCATGATGATACTCGAAGATGGATATGCGTTACCTGACATAATTCAACCTAACGGAACGATAAGGCTAGCATCATATAATAATCCACTTTTAGAACCTAATCCTGGAAGCGGCACTAATAGCGTTCAGCCCGTTACAATAAATCTTGGGGGCAATAAATCAGCTCTTCTTTTGAGTGGTCCAAATATGGGAGGAAAAACAACAACGGCTCGCGGAATAGGACTAGCGATTTTGCTTACTCAGATGGGATTTCCTATACCGGCAGATGACCCTGAAGTCGCAGTTTTTAGGAATATATATACTCTTTTCCCAAGCCCAGAACAGTTGCGTGCTGGATACGGGTATTTTGGTATGCTCATTGAGAGATTGACCACAATCATCAAAGAAAGCGGACCGGGTGATTTAGTTATTCTAGACGAAGTGCCAACAGGGACAGATTATTATGAACTTGTGGCTATTGCCACTGTATTAATTGAGGACCTGATTAACAAGGGTGCAACTGTTGTTGTAACAGGACATATAAAGAAAGCGTTTGAGTTTATAGCTCAGCGTACCGGGCAGCAGCCTTTCATGCATACTATTAGTGAAAGTGCAGGACACATTACTCCCGATTTTGGCCTGGTACCAGGTGTTGCTAAACATAGTCATGCCATTGAATTAATGGCTCAGGCTGGTTTTGACGATGAAATTGTTCAGCTCGCTCGAAAATACTATGAGACTATTACAGAAAAGGGCGAATCTTCTGATATACCCACAAATATACTGAGTGGAAACCAAAAGGTTCGAACGGGTATTCCAGCAGATGGCAGAGAGATCGACGACGTCGAATCGATAAAAACAGTTGTAAGCAATCTTTATTCCGAACAAAATTTCGCTTTTCCAAAAACGCAAAAAAGCATAATAGATGATGCGGTAAACCAAAGACTGCCGGAGGAGGAGGCTAGCAGGTCTTTACATTATACAGAAGTTTTTGTTGCGCAAGGGGCTGACTATTTGCGTGTTTTAACAGATATGCTTTCTGCTTTTACAGGAATGCCGGAGGAGAAGGCATTTTGGGCTAAACCTGAATATGACCAGGATAGAAATGCCGGGAAGATCCAGCACTTAGAGGAAGCTTTAAACCGTGTTATTACGCACCTTGAGCTATTAAGGGGAGAAGATGAGATAGGCGGAATCATAACGGCTATTACCTATATTACAAATGAGGTTCTGCCGGATTTACGAGATCAATACTCTGGTAAAGATTTATCTGATCATGATGTACCGGCTCTGGATGACTTGCAAACTAGCTGGCAAGACGATTGGAATCAGGTTGTAGGTAATGTAATTCAAACCCTTTCATTCCTAGATAGATATGCAGGCATAGGGAAAGGAGTTATAGCATGGGAATTGAGGCCACCCAGGTTTTCCAAAAAGTCAAACACATTTAGCTTAAAAGACAGTAGACCACTTTTTCCCAATAGAGGTTTTTTGGGTCACGCTGCTAATCCTTTTGTGGAAAACGCAGTACCGCAGACATTTGAGATCAACCCTGATAAACCAGTTATGGTACTTACAGGGCCTAACTCTAGCGGGAAGACAGTTATGATGTTCAATAGTAGAGTAAATGCCCTTCTTGCTATTAATGGTTTTTATGTATCAGGCGATTTGGAAATATCTAGATTCGACAGCATACATGCTTTCTTTGGAGGAATGAACGAAACAGAAACCGGAGAAAGCTATTTTCTGAATATCTTAGGTAAGTACGCAAGCATGGTTAATCAAGTTACGCCTGACAGTCTGGTCATACTTGATGAACTGCACGGCACGGATAATTTCGAATTAGCCGCGATTCAGGTTGCGATCCTACATTACCTTCGTTCTATGAATTGCACGGTAATATTCAATACGCACATAAGAGATGGCTTAAAAATTGCAAACGAGAAGGTTGGCCTTGATTTCTGGCAGACCGATGTGGAATATGATTCTTCGAAGAACGAGGTCAATCCTCTTTATACCTTATCCCCCGATCCAAATCTTGAAGCAAAAAGCTACGGCTTGGCAGTGGCAAAAAAATGGCTTTCTCCTGACCAAATAACCCGAGCCGAAGAAATACTCTCTGAACTAGAAAATGCGGATACCACTTCCGAACCCGCAACCGATGCCGGGGTGGTGGACGAGTCTCCCTCCGACACCGGTACTACTATGAAGCAGGGGACGGGGGAGGTTGAGGAAATCGAAGAGTGCCTGGTTGATAATTCTATCGACCCGGCCAAACTGGAAGAGTTTATAAATGCATATCCGCAAGAATTACAAGAACTCATTCGATTTATTGCAGGCAATATATCCTATGTAGACCAAGAAGAGCTTGAACGCACATTGCGAGTAGCAATTGAAGCGTTTAAGCGTAACTGCAAAAAACCTTTTATTGTCTATGCGCCAGGTGGACCATACAAAAGCAATTACTGGGTTTATAGACTTGCCAGAAGAAATGGTTTGCCCGAACCATTAAAAGTCTTTAGTGCGGATGATTATTATGATGAGATGGAGGAAATCAATGAATGGTCAGAGCAGTATTTCGGCGAGGTAGAGGTGGTTTATATTGATGACGCGGGTTATTCTGGTAATTCAATAGATTTAGCTTTGAGGGACGTAATAACGAAATGCCTGACTCATCAATGTCCGCCCATTCATTTCGTCATTCCCTATATGAGTAGACGAGCGCTTGAAATAACCAGAGATCTAGAAAGGAAAACACCCGCGACATTATTAACATATGAGCAAAGCCCTGAAAAAACGAGAACCATTGGAGACTTTTTTGAAAAATTAAAGATAAAGAACGCCCCTCTCTATAGACGCTTGTGGCCACTTTTTATAAGAACTTTTGGTGACCAGAGTAGAAAAAATCTATTATATTTTCAACACAAAGTGCCGGATTGCTTTGGCACGCTCACCTATTGGTATCACCCGTATAAGGCAACCCCAAACTCTCATCGTAAGGTATTAGACATATTTGATGGAGGCGTTATCAGCGAGGACAATCAATTTATTGCCCTCGTTCCATTTAAGCCGCCCATAGATAGAGCCCCGTATCATAACGATCCAAAACTTCGCATGGGATATAAAGAATGGGTAAGATCTGACATAATGGGCTCGGAGTGGGAACACAGGCTCCTGCCGAAGTTCTGGGATGCAGATGGTACAGCAACCGAAAGGGGTGCCGGATCAGTGGACGAGTTCCCCCCCGACACCGGTACTACTATAAAACAGGGGACGGGAGAGGTTGACCCCACGCCTCCGTTAAAGCTTTCTTCGAAATCTCTAACGGGGCAGGCAACGAACAAC
>JABMSC010000112.1 GCA_013204685.1 Candidatus Omnitrophota bacterium
AAGTAGGGGCACGGCATGCCGTGCCCCTACTCTCTAAGTAACACCCTGTCCCCTCACACCCCCACTCCCCAGATCTCCTCAGCGTACTCTCGGACGGTCCTGTCACTTGAAAATCTCCCGGAATTAGCGGTATTATGTATGGACTTCTTTGTCCATGAGTCCCGGTCAAGATACGCCCCGGAGACTTTCTCTTGAGTTGAACAATAGTCCCCGAAGTCAGCCGCGACCATGAACTGATCGTTCCACATAAGAGAGTTGATCAGGACCTTGAATATGTTAGGTTCAAACTGTGAAAAGAAATTCTCCTGAACCAGTCCAAAGATCTCTTCAAGAACCGGATTTTCATTTATGTGCTGGCGCGGATCATATGATCCTTCTTTCAGCTTTTGGATTTCCTCCGCTTTAAGACCGAATATAAAAATATTTTCTTTCCCGACTTCTTCGGCGATCTCGATATTCGCCCCGTCCCACGTACCGATAGTCACGGCACCGTTGAGCATGAATTTCATGTTTCCCGTTCCGGAAGCCTCCTTGCCGGCGGTCGATATCTGCTCTGAAAGATCGCTCACAGGGATTATCCTCTCTGCCAGGGACACACAGTAGTTCTCCAGAAAAACCACCTTAAGCTTATCTCCGACATCCGGGTCATTATTAATAACATCAGCAATGTTGTTTATGAACTTAATGGTAAGTTTGGCCATGGCGTAACTTGGCGCGGCCTTACCGGCGATTATAGCTGTCCTTGGAACAATATTATCCGCGGAACCATTTTTTATTTTCAAATATTGAGATACAAGATACAGGGCAAAAAGAACCTGCCTTTTATATTCATGTATCCTTTTCACCTGAACATCAAAAATAGAATCGGGATCGATCGTTATGTCGGTTTTGTTCTTCACAAACTCAGCAAAATCTATCTTGTTCTTCTTTTTAACTTTTTGCCATTTTTCGCAAAAAGACATATCGTTGGTAAAGGGCTCCAGTTGCTTGATCTGACTAAGATCCCTGAGCCAGCCGTCCCCTATTGCGTTGGTGACCAGCGTTGACAAACGCGGGTTGGCCTTTCCAAGCCACCGCCTCTGGGTTATACCGTTTGTTTTTGAGTTAAATTTGTGGGGGGAAAACTCAAAAAAATCCTTGAATAATGTTGTTTTCAAGAGATCCGTATGAAGTTTGGAAACCCCATTAACGGAATGACTGCCTATGATAGACAGGTGACTCATCCTCAGTTTCTTGTTAGGTCCTTCTTCTATCAGGGACATCCTGCTGAGCCGGTCATGATCATGCGGATAATGGCTGGCTATATCCCTCAATAAACGTTTATTTATCTCATGAATTATCTCAAGATGCCGTGGCAGGAGTTTCTCGAGCAATGAAACCGACCATTTTTCCAGGGCTTCCGGCATAATAGTATGATTTGTGTATGCAAACGTCTTTACGATTATATCCCAGGCCGTCTTCCAGTCAAATTCTTCCTCATCAATAAGGATGCGCATAAGCTCTAAAATGGCTATAGCAGGATGGGTGTCGTTCAACTGTATCGCCACTTTGTCCGGAAGATTTCGAAGGTCATCATTATGCATCTTGAATCTGCGGATTATATCCTGGATGGAAGCGGAGGTGAAAAAATATTCCTGTTTAAGCCTGAGCTCAAGCCCCTTGTAGATATTGTCACTGGGATATAAAACTCTTGATATATTTTCAGAGGTTATTTTATTCTCGCATGCCTTGATATAATCCCCGTCATTGAAATATTCCAGGTCAAATTCAGCCGTACTTCTTGCAGACCACAGCCTGAGGTTGTTCACAACATCATTTCTGTATCCGGGAACAGGCGTGTCATAAGCTACTGCAAGAACATCGTTCGTATCCACCCAGTCGACATAGAATCTTCCTTTTTTATCCGTACGTTTTACCGTTTTCCCGTAAAACCGGACCTTAATGGTGTATTCCGGTCTTTCAAATTCCCAGGGGTTTCCCAGACTTAACCACTCATCAGGCAGCTCTATCTGATACCCTTTGATGATCTTCTGGATGAATATCCCGTAATCATATCTTATACCGTATCCGGTAGCCGGGATCCCCAGCGTCGCCATAGAATCCTGAAAACATGCGGCTAAACGCCCTAGCCCGCCGTTACCAAGTCCCGGGTCTATCTCCTGATCATACATGTCTTCCAGGCTGAATCCCAACTCTTCCATGGCTTTTTTCGCTTCGTCCTGCAGCCCAAGATTGAGGATATTATTTGCCAGAAGACGCCCCGGAAGGAATTCCAGCGAGAGATAATATACCCTTTTACGGTTCTCGTCATGATACCTCTGCTGGGTAAGTATCCATCTCTCGATCAAGCGATCACGGATAGATATGGCCATCGACTGGTAATTATCGTAATCCGTGGCCGTATAAAGATCTTTTGCCAGTGAATACCTGCGGTTGCGCAGAAAATCATTCTTCAGATTTTCGATTGCAGATTCTTTTTCGGATAGTTTTTTCTTTGGCATGGTATAAAACATCAAAGTAGGGGCACGGCATGCCGTGCCCCTACTT
>JABMSC010000113.1 GCA_013204685.1 Candidatus Omnitrophota bacterium
ACCTGTGAACTCATTGCGAATACGTTTGTACTGACCGAACATAAAACCGATCTCACGGCCGCCAACACCAATGTCACCTGCGGGTACATCGGTATCCGGACCAATGTGACGCTGAAGTTCTGTCATAAAAGACTGGCAAAACCTCATAACTTCGTTATCTGATTTACCTTTAGGATCAAAGTCTGATCCACCCTTACCACCGCCCATAGGGAGCGTAGTAAGAGAATTCTTGAAGACCTGTTCAAAACCAAGAAACTTCAAGATACTCGCGTTTACTGTAGGATGAAAACGTAATCCACCTTTATACGGTCCAAGAGCACTGTTGAACTCAAATCTGAACCCGCGGTTCACATGGACGTTACCCTTATCATCCTGCCACGGTACGCGAAACATGATCTGTCTTTCAGGTTCAACTATACGCTCAAGAATGCGAGCGTCTTCATACTTCTTGTGTCTTTCCACAACAGGCCTTAACGAATCAAGAACCTCCGTAACTGCCTGTAGAAATTCCGGCTCGCCCGGATTTCTCTTGTTTACCTGTTCCAATACACTGTCTACATAATTTGACTTACCTGTCATTTTCTTCACCTCCACTGCTACGTTTTCCATTATCAGACCTCCTCGCTTTATGAAAACATCTTAAGCAGAGGGTGCCTTTTTTTTAATTAGAAAACGGTATAAAAAAAGACGTTCCTCCACACATTAGAAGAACGTCTTTGTTCACTGCGATACATACTTCGTATCTTTGTTGTTATTATCCACATATTATGCATATTGTCAATAGAATTCGTGTAAATACCAGGATTTTTTTGCTAACTTTCACCACAACTCATATGTACGTAAGGGCTTATCCTCTTATCTCGCCTGTAGATATTTCTCTATAGCTATGGATGCCTGTTTTCCTGCCCCCATTGCGGCTATTACGGTGGCGGATCCTGTAACAATGTCCCCGCCGGCGAATATATCTTCTATATTTGTATATCCGTCATCATCAGCCTCTATATTGCCCCATTTCCCGAGTTTCAGTCCATCGATCGTATCAAGAAGTAATGGATTGGGGCCGTTGCCGATGGCACATATTACTGTATCCATTTCCATTTCAAACTCAGACCCTTCAATGGGAACAGGCCTCTTCCTGCCGCTTGAATCAGGTTCGCCAAGCTCATTCTTGAGGCAGATCATTTTTTTGATGTCACCCTTATCGTCTCCTATGATCTCTATAGGAGTTGTCAGAAGATGGAACTCTATACCTTCTTGTTCGGCGTGATGGATTTCATCTATCCTTGCAGGCATTTCTACCTCGGTGCGCCTGTAAACTATCATAACTTTCTCCGCACCAAGCCTGAGGGCGCTTCTGGCTGAATCCATTGCTACATTGCCAGCTCCGATAACAGCAACTTTCCTGCCAACGTTTATCGGTGTGTCATACTCGGGGAATTTGTAAGCCTTCATGAGGTTCACGCGCGTAAGAAACTCATTGGCGGAATACACACCGTTAAGATTCTCACCCGGTATACCCATAAAAGAAGGAAGTCCCGCACCCGTACATATAAAGAACGCCTTGTATCCATCTTTTCTCAAACCGTCGATGGTCTTGATCTTGCCTATTATATAGTTGAGTTTGAGTTCTACTCCTAATCTCTCTATTCCATCTACCTCGGACATGACTATTTCTTTAGGAAGACGAAATTCAGGTATTCCATATGTAAGCACGCCTCCGGGCTTATGAAGCCCTTCAAACACTGTAACCGCGTATCCTTTTTTTGCCAGCTCACCCGCGCATGTAAGACCGGCGGGCCCCGCCCCTACAACAGCTACTTTTTCGTCCTTTTCAGGACTGGAGATGTCTGCTTCATGTCCCGAGATATTATTCTCCATCGCCCAATCCGCGGCAAATCTCTCAAGTGCCCCTATATTAATAGGATTTCCAGCCTTCTCGAGGACACAAACCTTCTCGCACTGATCTTCCTGGGGGCAAACCCTGCCGCACATGGCAGGCAGATTATTTGTATCTTTCAGGATCGTAATAGATTCCTTGAAACGCTTTTCCTTTATGGCATTTATAAACCCGGGAATATCGATCGATACGGGACATCCGGTAATACACGGTGCGGTCGGGCATTGCAGACATCTCGAAGCTTCCCGGACGGCTTCCTCTTCGTTGTATCCATAAGGAACCTCGTTAAAATTCTTGATCCTTTCTTTCGGATCCTGTTCTCTCATCTTTTCCATATTAATGCTCCTGAAACGCTGCTTTTCCTACTTCTTTTTATCCAAACCTATCTTGCACTCCCCCTCATAATGGTCATCCGCCATCTTCTCCTTATCTTTATATCTATCCCCTCGGTGCATAAGATCATCAAAGTCAACAAGGTGGCCGTCGAACTCCGGGCCGTCAACACACGCAAAATGAGGCTTTTCGTCATATCGTACGCGGCACCCCCCGCACATACCGGTGCCGTCTATCATTATGGAATTCAGTGAAACAAGCGTCTTAACAGAATATTTTTTCGTCATCCCGGAAACCATCTTCATCATTATAACGGGCCCTATCGCAAAGACCAGATCATATGATCCGTCCTCCAGGAGCTCCTTCAGAACATCCGTTACAAACCCTTTTTTACCATAAGATCCATCGTCCGTTGTGATGTGGACCTTGTCGCAGAACTTTTTTATATCTTCCTCACAAATGAGGAGATCCTTGCTTCTGGACCCTATTATGACCGTAACATCATTGCCTGAAGCCTGCATAGCTTTGGCTATCGGATAGGCTTCGGCAGTCCCCACTCCTCCGCCTATACATATTACCTTTCCAATATTTTTGGTCTTTGCCGCATGGCCAAGCGGCCCTGCGATATCAAGAATGGCCTCGCCTTCGGCCATGGCACACAATTTTTTAGTGCTGACGCCTACCGCCTGGCATACTACCGTTACCGTGCCCTTTTCGGTATCCCAGTCATATAGTGTAAGCGGGAAACGTTCTCCTGTTTCATCAATGCGTAAGATCACGAATTGTCCCGCTTCGGCAGCCAGTGCGATATCTTTTGCTTCGGCTTCAACCAGGCAGATCTCCGGATTAAGCTGCTCTTTTCTGACTATCTTGTGCATCTTTAGCCCCTTTTTGCAAAGTATGATAATTATTTTATCGATCTTCGATCAAATCCACCCCATATAGACAGAAAAAGCGTTCTCCTTATTAATAAAAGGAAGAACGCCCTTGTTCTTGCGCAGTTATTATCCATAATTTCTTATACTAAGTCAAGGACAAATGGTTGGATGTGGTGGAGAGTAAGAATGTAAGGGATGTCCTCAAATCTGTACTGGACATCTGGTTATCAGGTTATCTGGGCTTTTGTTTTACCCGATACCCCTATCCCTGATATCCTATCCTCCTGATGTCCCGATTCCCTGATATCCTACGATCTTCAGTTTTTACTTTCTCTTTCTTTTTTCGTCAAAGAAGCATTGATCTTATTGAGAAGATTTTTCTCCAAGAAATCCATCTTAAATGGTTTGTGTATAAAACCATCCGCTCCCAGCTTTTTGGATTTAAGTATGTGCTCTTCGTCTTCATATCCGCTGAGCATAAGTACCAATGCGTTTGGATCCCTGTCTTTTATTTTCTTAAGCAGTGGGAAACATTCTTCATTGCCAAGCCGTATATCTAAAAGAAAAACGTCATACCCTGATTCAGATTTATCCATACCTTCCTGCAGGGTATATGCAGCTTCGATCTCAAATCCTTTTTTCTCCAGGATTATACAACAATGTCTGCTATCATCTTCTCATCTTCGACTATAAGAATCTTTTTCATATTAACTCCCGAAGTATAAGCAATTAAACTGCCGCATCATCTGTAATATCCCCGAACTATTTACTAAGATATTTTATCAGAACTCTCTTGGTCTTGGTGCCTGCAATACCATCAACTTTTAACTTATTGTCGGCCTGAAATTCTCTTATGGCCTTCTTGGATTTTGGACCTACCTTACCATCTATCGGACCCTGATAATATCCGGCATTCCTGAGGGCTTTCTGAATTTCTCTTTTTGACATAACGACCTTGACGGATTTCTCAGGTATGGGTGCAGATCGTATCGCCGGCGCGACATAAATAACGGTCTCTTCCTCTTCCACTGTCATATCTTCCATAACAACCTGTTTACCTTCCAATTCATTAACGCGCTGTTCAAGGGTATTAAATCTTTTGTTCAGTGTCTTTGTTGTTGTAAAACAACCAGTAAGTGGCAAGGTCATACATATCACTAACAGTATCATCTTCCTCATATTTAACCCTCCTTAATCGTTCAATTCGCTTAGACTTGTACTAGTATATTACAAAATATTCATAGATTAGGCAATTGAAAACTGAAAACTTCTAAAACTATCCTTGCTTCGGCTTTCTCCATATTTTTCCCTGCTTTTGAATAACCTGCCCCTTTGCTACTCCATATGTATGCCAGAAATCTTCAAGCAGAAAAAGACGCCTTTCCATTTCTGAAAAGGCGTTTTTGCCTGCATTTCGTCATCGAAGCATAATTATTAAAACTGCTACTGCTTTATCTCAAATGTCAGTATTATCGCTTCTGCTACATCTTTCATTGAAACACGTTTATCCATGCTGGATTTACGTATCAATTTATAAGCATCGTCTTCTGACAGGGCCTGCCCTTTCATCAGTATGCCCTTTGCTTTTTCGACCTTTTTTCTGCTCTCCAGTTCTTCCTGCACGATCCTGGTCTTAACCATAAGTTCCGTATTCTCGATGGCAACAGCCGCCTGGTTGGCCACCGCGCTTAAAAGGTCAATATCACTTTTGGTGAAATCATATTCCTCAACTGTGTAGACATTTATTACACCGATAACCCTGTCTTTTACCATCATCGGAACGCTGAGCATTGAAATAAGATTTTCCTCCCGGGCAAGCTTCTTCTCCTTATACCTGTCGTCCTCCAGAACATTGGAGATCACGATCGGCTTCTTCTCTTCAGCTACAAGGCCGACAATGCCTTCGCCAACCCCCAGAATTCTTTCTTTCAGGTATTCCTGGCTCATTGCCTGCGTCGCTCTTATTTTCATCACTTGTGAATCTTCATCCAGAAGCCATAATGCGCATATCTTCGCGTCCATAACATTGGCCGTCAGGTTGACTATAAGCTTGAGGATATCCTCAAGGTAAAGATCGCTTGTTATTGCCTTGCTTATCTTGCTTAGAGTCGAAAGGTAATCTTTTTCGGATGATTTTTTTTCCATTATACTTTTACTCTATGTTTTGTTGGCTACATAAGGAATAACATTTCCGCATACGATGGAAGCGGCCATATTTCCGCCGGAAGCAGTCCTTCCAGCGCATCTACCGGCACACGCAATTCATCCATCGCTTTGATCATGTCTGCGGATTTCTCAGAATCAATTGCTTTGCTGAGTTTCTTTATTCCCGCAAGAGCTTTTTCTGTTTCGGCACATAGCTCTTTCAAAAGTTCCTGTGTAGCTGATGTTTTGCATCCGCACCCGGAAATGCTTTCAATAGTATCGGCTATCTCACTCTGATATTCCAGCGCTACAGGGATGATCATGGTCTTTGCCATTGTAAGAGCAACTGAAGCCTCTATAGCAATTGTCGTATCGTACTGTTTTTCATAGATATCGTACCGTGACATAAGTTCTGTTTTAGAAAGAACTTTATGCTTTTCGAACAGTTCTACAACTTTAGGATCCTTCATTGATTCAAGGGCCTCGGGAGTATTTTTAAGATTCAAAAGTCCCCGTTTTGCAGCTTCCTTATGCCACTCGTCAGTATAGTTATCGCCGTTAAAAAGGATCTTTTTATGTTTTTTGACAATATCCTGAAGCACTTTCTGCAAGGACTCATTAAAGTCATTGCCGGAACTTACCTTCTCTTCAAGTTCATCGCATATGCCGCACAGAGCATCTGCCACGATCGTATTAAGAACCACGTTAGCACTGGCACAGCTCTGGTTGGATCCCACCGCGCGAAATTCAAACTTGTTACCCGTGAAAGCAAAGGGGCTCGTCCTGTTGCGATCGGTCACATCCCGGGGGAGTGTTGGAAGTGAATCAACGCCTATCTCTATAGCGTCTGTTTTCTTTGAGCTTTTAGCACCGCCTTTTTCGATCTGCTCGATCACATCATAAAGCTGATCTCCAAGAAAGATCGAAAGTATCGCCGGAGGCGCTTCGTTAGCACCAAGCCTGTGATCGTTACCGGCAGTCGCCACACTGGACCTTAACACCCCTGCATAAGTATCTATGGCTTTCATAAGTGCGCATATGATGGTAAGGAACTTGGCATTTTCATGCGGGTCATCACCGGGGGTAAGCCAGTTCTTTCCGTCCGGGCCGGTAATAGACCAGTTGTTGTGTTTTCCGGAACCATTTACCCCGGCAAATGGCTTCTCATGAAGAAGACATATGAATTCGTATCTTTCAGCAACTTTTTTCAGGATTTCCATTGTGATCATATTATGATCTACTGAAAGATTTTGTTCCTCAAAAACAGGAGCCAGCTCAAACTGCGCCGGACACACTTCATTGTGACGGGTCTTAGCGGGTATTCCCAGCTTCCAAAGTTCCCTGTCAAGTTCATCCATAAAAGCCATGACACGTGGTTTTATCGCTCCAAAATAGTGGTCGTCCATCTGCTGGTGTTTTGCAGGCGCTTTACCAAAAAGGGTCCTTCCGGTCTGGATAAGGTCCAAACGGGCTTCATAAAAGCTTCTATCAATAAGGAAATACTCCTGTTCCGGCCCCAAAGTTGCATAAGCTTTCTTGTTCTGGATATCGATACCGAACAGTTTAGCCAAACGGCATACCTGTTTGGAAAGAACCGCAGCTGATCTTAAAAGCGGGGTCTTTTTATCAAGAGCTTCTCCATGATAAGAGTAAAATGCAGTTGGAATACAAAGCGTAGATCCGTTTCCTCCGTCTTTAATAAAAGCCGGTGAGGTCGGATCCCAGGCGGTATACCCGCGTGCTTCAAATGTAGCCCTTAAACCCCCTGAAGGAAAGCTGGATGCATCCGGCTCTCCTTTAATAAGTTCCTCCCCTGAGAACTTCAAGACAACGCCGCCTTCTTCGTCCGGTTGAATGAACGAATCGTGTTTCTCAGCCGTAGCACCCGTCAGGGGCTGAAACCAATGCGTAAAGTGGGTCGCACCTTTCTCAACTGCCCACGTTTTCATCGCATCAGCTACTTCGTCAGCTATACCCGGGTCTATGGAACAACCGTCTTTTATTGTGCATAAAAGAGACTTGTAGGCGTTCTCCGAGAGATAGTTCTTCATGTTCTTCAAGCTGAAAACATTCTCGCCATAAAAATCAGCAACATTTCCACCTGTTCCTTCAATTCTTTCGTCCATAACAATTGCTCCTTTTTTTTGTCAGCATATTATCTCTTATTTTACCATCTTTCTTTAAACCGTAAACAAGATTTTTATATAATATGCATATCTGTGATCATCTGTTCCCTACAAGCCCAAAAACTGTATTGCCAAACCCGATAAACATATCGTCCCGCCTGCCAGGGCATGAGCATATCTTTCCATTTTCCTGAGCGGAATAAAGCTGATCCCCCAGGATGACACCATAACCACCGACAGCATGGTCAATATGGTAACTGTACCGAATGCGGCCGTAACGAGAATTAATCCGGAAATACTGTTTTTAGCCGCAGGGTACATGAGTATGGGGATCAAGGGCTCGCAGGGCCCGAGCACGAAAATAGTAAAAAGTATCCATGGGGTGATGTTCTTATTCTCCAGGCCATGAACATGTGAATGTTCTCCATGATGTGCGTGCTCATGATGATGTCTAGACTCTTTGTGATCATGCAAGTGAACATGGGGCTTATTTCTTATTGCTCTATGCAGGCCCCAGACAAAATAAGCGAAACCAAAGCCTATAAAGGCCCATGCCGCAAGGTTCCCCCTGAAAGCCTCAAGGGCCTCAAGCTTCATAAGAGCTACCCCAAAAGCTATACCTATAAACCCGAGAACCACCGAACTCAGTATATGACCTATTCCGCAAAGAAAGGTTATGACAGCTGTTTTGGACACAGGCCATTTCCTTGCCTTGCTCATAACTATAAACGGCAGATAATGGTCCGGACCAAAAATTGTATGTATAAAGCCTATTGACGCGGCGGTTGTGCATAAAATTAGAATTTCTTTGTTCATATGTCGCTCCTAAAGCTCGCATAAGTTCATAGTTCAGAGTTCGTAGTTCGGAGTAGCTGGCTCTCTCTCCTTGTTGCACACCTTGTATTGAGATTGACCGAACCCGGGAGGTTTCGGCACTTCCTCGGACATTACGTCCTCGGTCGCTTCGTCGGCCTTTCAGGCCTCCTCGCAATGAC
>JABMSC010000114.1 GCA_013204685.1 Candidatus Omnitrophota bacterium
CTCTTATCACACTCAAATTCTTCTTCTTTGTTAATAATAATATTCTTATCAAAAAACTTTTTGCATAGTAACAATAGTGAATATTTATCTATTGGTTGATTTGAAGCATGCACGATACCACTTAAGTCTGAAAAATCCTTAACTATAGCACAAATTACTTCTGACAAAGAATTAGTCGTAAGCCCCGACCATATCGCTTTCGAAAATCCGTTTATTTCTCCGGATTGCGATAAAAACCATTCAAGTAAGCTTACTTTTTTATCCGATATTTCTCTCCCAATGAATGATGTCCTGATAGTTAAATGTCCTCCGTAACAAACTTCCCCCAGCTCTTTGCTTTTTCCATATAAACCTGTTGCGTCCGGTTCGTCATTCTCAGTATACATCCCTTTCCTACCTGAAAACACACAGTCAGTACTAAGATGAATCAATTTACTGTTATTCTCAGAACAAATCTTAGCTATTTTATGAGGAAAGTACGAATTGCAATAAATTGTTTTTACTGGATCTTTTGTTTTTTGTGGGATTATACCAATACAATTAATAACAGTTTTAAATTTTTCGCTAGCTATTATTTCACTTAAATTCCTTAGCCCCATTTCGCTTTCTATGTCAATTTCACAAAATAACTGGTCTTTTGCAATGCCTATATTCTCGAGTATAGGATTAAATTTCACTACTGTCCCCCAGGCATCAAATTCATATCTATTTGCAACCTGCAATAGTTTGTGCCCTAAAGTACCGGTGGCGCCAAGAATTAAAATTTTGTTATTTTTCATATTTTTTAAAATGGAAGTAAGTATTTATATGCTATTTTTAGCCCATATATTATATCAAATAATATACTTAAGTCAAAGATCTGTGTGCTTGTGATAAGCCAACTTAGAAATGTACTCTTTACTCGCAGATATGTGGTTGCTAATCAAACACTATCGTCTTATTATTGTAAGACAATATTTTTCTTTCCAAATGCCAGCGGACCGCACGACTTAAGACCACTCTTTCCAGATCCTCGCCCTTTCTGACGAGATCCTCAACCGAATCTTTATGACTTATACGCACAGTATCCTGTTCGATTATCGGCCCTGTGTCAAGTTCCCCGGTAACATAATGACTTGTCGCGCCAATGATCTTCACGCCCTTTTGATAGGCCTGGAGATACGGTTCTTTTCCCGCAAATGCCGGCAAAAACGAATGATGTATGTTTACTATATTGTTTTCATATTTATCTATGAACTCGTCCCCCACTATCTGCATATACCGGGCAAAAATGATCGTATCGATATTTTCCTGTTCCAGAATTTGAAGTTGTTTTTTCTCCTGCTCGCGCTTTTTCGCCGGAGTGATCCCTATTTCGGAAAAATTTATCCCGAAAACATCAGCAACTGATCCCGCGTCCGGATGATTGCTTATTATTAAAGGGATCTCGCATCTGAATTGGCCGGATTTATACCTGTAAAGCATGTCATACAAGCAGTGCAGATGTTTAGACGCAAAAACTGCTACCCGCGGCAGGCGATCAGTAAAATAAAGCTTCCATTTCATGCTGAATTTTTCGGCAACAGTCCGGAAGTTCCCTTCTATTTCATCCTGGCCGAGATCAAACCCTTCCATTGACCATTCGATGCGCATGAAAAATACATTTTCTTTCTCATCGGTATGCTGTTCTGCATGTAATATATTACCGTTATGGTCGTAAACATACTGTGTGATGGCAGCCGTAATGCCTCTATGATCCGGACATGATATAAGTAGTATAGCGTGTGTCATTCGAACCCTCCTGCAAATTATTGTATTTCATAAAACAGTCATTTAAATTATAGTGTACCTGAGTGAACTTGTTATTACAAGAATGTCCGGGACAAATTCTACCCCTATTCCAGAACTTCCTCGATCCATCCGCCTCCGGCAACTATTCCTCCGTCATAAAAAACAGCTGCCTGTCCCGGAGTAGGGGCAAACTCGGGCTCGTGGAATTCGACCATGGCTTCACCTTTCCCAAGCGGATCAATGGTTGCGGTTTTTTTCGGGCTATTGTAGCGTATTCTCGTTTCGAATTCTCTTGAAGCCTCGGGCCTCGAAGCGAGCCAGTTTATATCCCCCACGCGGATCCTGGTATTCATCGCTTGCGTCTTTTCTCCTACAACTATAGCATTAGCTTCGGTATCTATCTTTAGAACATAAACCGGATTTTCCATTGCCACGCCAATACCCCGGCGCTGTCCGACAGTATACCACGCGATGCCTTTATGTTTCCCTATAACCCTGCCCGAAGTATCAAGTATGTCACCCGGGAAGAAGGCGTTTACCCCTGTCTTCTCCAGGTATTTACGGTAATCACCGCCCGCCGGAGCGAAACATATATCCTGGCTTGATCTTCTGTCTGCTGAGGTGAACCCATTCTCTGTCGCGATCTCTCTGACCCTGTCCTTACCCATCTCCCCGAGAGGAAAATCAATAAAGGCAAGGGCCTCTTTCGGAATATCGTATAAAAAGTAGGACTGATCGCATTTCTCGTCTTTTGCTTCGGCAAGAGAGAACTCATCCCCTTTTTTTACAATACGCGCGTAATGTCCCGTCGCGATCCTTTCGGCTCCAAGTTCATTGGCTTTTTTGAAAAGGTAACCGAATTTTATTTTACTGTTACAGTACACGCAAGGGTTAGGCGTTCTCCCGCGGGCGTATTCTTCCGCGAAATATTCTTTGACTTCCCGTGCAAATTCCCTGGACAGATCAACCACATAGTAAGGAATATCCAGGTCTTCGGCAACGCTGCGGGCATACTGTATGGCCTCGAGAGAGCAGCAAAGTTTCTCACCGCTCGCGCCGCATTCCTCCTTGGGCCAGGTCTTGATCGTTATCCCTATTATTTCACGGCCGGCCTTTTTGAGTTCCAGCGCTGCAACACTGGAATCAACCCCGCCTGACATGGCTACCACTGTGCGCATAATCCAACTCCACTATTTGATCTGCTCTGTAAGAACATATTCCTTCGCCCCTTTTGAAAAACTAACTTCTGCTTTCCCCTCGGGGTTCTCCACAACAATTATTTCTATATCACTTAATGTGTCCGCAAGATCGATCGCTTTTTCCCTGCCCATAGCCATCATTCCCGTTGCCAGCGCATCCGCCAGAGCACACCTCGGCCCGATCACTGTAATGCTGGAAGGAACTTCCGTTCTGGGCTCATCTTTCAAAGGGTCTATAATGTGTGATTCCACCTCACCCGTCTCAGGGTCAAAAACCACATTTTCGTAATCTCCGCTCGTAGCTACCGCGGTTTTTTTTAAGCCCAGAACGGCAATGATACCCTCTTCGCTTGTCCTCACTTCACCCCCGGAAACGGGCTTCCGAACCCCTATATGCCAGAGGGCTTCTTTTGCCTTATCTGCGCAATATATATCACCCCCGGCATTGATCAGGAATTTTTCGATCCTTCTCTCCTGCAATAATTCCGACAGGCGATCGACTATATACCCCTTTGCTATGGCGGAAAGATCGATCCACGCCCCATTGATCAGGGTAATGGTCCCGGCCTCTGAATTCATTATAATGTTACGCCAGCCGACTCCATGGGGGCTATCGGGGATCAGATCTTTGATCCCTGCCGGCATGTCAGCGTAAAAACCGTCTGCCTTAAGTATGGGGGCTACGGTTATGTCAAACTCGCCGCCGGTTAATTCGCTTATCTTTATGGACTTTTCGACAATATCATACAGCTCTATGGAGACTTCACGTCTCTTTGATATGTTAAGAGCGTTAACTTCGCTTTCCGGATAAAAAATACTGAACTTCTTTTCCAGCTCAAGCGCCTTTTTGAAAGCTTCATCAACTGCCCGGTTGAGTTTCTCTTGCGAAAGCCCGTCCGAGTAGGCCTTTATCTGAACAAAGGTCCCCATAAGAGCTTCTGTCTTCACGCACTCTCTCTCTTTTCCCTTAAAACCGCAGCTATTGAGAGCCAGGAGAACCAATACTAAAGAAAATATTCGTCTGGTCAGCATTTTTATAGTTTATTCTGGGATGTCATCCGAGTTTATTGACAACTTCTTCCATGTCCACATATTTTTTTACCATGTCTATAACGAGTTTTACCTTATTCTCGTCCCTGGACTTGATCTTAACGGTAAGATCGTGAACCGTGGAAGCCACGTCGTAGGTATTGTATCTTGACATAAGCGTAGGGATGTCAGTTTTTTTCAGTGCGTTATAAACGCGCCTTTTCGGTATGCGTCCACCCGTCAATATTAGACCCGCGATCTTTTTTGGGGCGGCAAAACGTCCGGTATGTATTTTAATAATAAGGTTTATCAGGTCCATCCTGTTTCCCGGAGTAATAACAAGGCAGTCGTCCTCTATATACTGCGCTGCTTCTTTGACCTCCATCGCACCTACCAGGATTTTCTTCATCTGTCTGCTTAGAAATTTTTCGCCACACAAAACATGCATATCCAGCTCTTCCCTGATGTCGCGCATTGTAGGTGTATCCAAAATGTCTATGTAAGGGACGACTCC
>JABMSC010000115.1 GCA_013204685.1 Candidatus Omnitrophota bacterium
ATAGAGAAACTCGGCAAATGGCCCTTCCCGCGCAATTATCACGCACTAATGGTAGAGGCACTTGACGCCGCCGGTGCCGACACTATAATCTTTGATATTTTCTTCAGTGAAAGCAAGGAAGGTGATGAAGGTTTTGCCGCCGCCATTGCAGAAGCGGGGAATGTCTATATGCCATATGTGTTTGAGCTGGATTTCATGAATTCCGATAAAACGCGTGTTTATGCCAAGGAATATGCCGCCTCTTTACTGGAAATGTTCAGCGAGCCGGCCGAGGGTACCGGGTACATAAACGTGGTGCCTGATATGGACGGCAAGGTGAGAAGGGTCCCGCCTGTTATCGAATATGAAGAAGAGTTTTATCCGCACCTCACAGTCCTGGCCGCCATAAACGATCTTGGGTACGATTTTAAGGATGTCAAAATCGTACCCGGCAAAAAAATGATCGTAGGAAAGAAATTTACGATACCGCTGGATGAAATCTCTTCCATGATCGTTGATTATCCGGATGCATGGGGAAAGGCCTTCCGGCACTATTCGTATGTTGATATACTCCAGTCATATCTTTCTAATGCCACCGGGCAGGAACCCTTGATCGATCTGGGTGAATTTGAAGATGCGGTATGCTTTATCGGGCTAACCGCAACCGCATCTCCCGATGCTCATCCATCCCCCTTAGAGCGGCTTTATCCCGGTGTTGGCGTGCATACCAGCATATACGACAGCATAATAAAAAATACATTTCTTATAAGATCGAACAAGTGGTGGAATCTTTTTATTCTTATTGTTATGTGGATCCTCACCGCCTATGTTACAGAAAAAAGCCGCAAGAGATTCGCGCTTATATCTCTTTTTCTCATTATGGGCGGATACATTTTTATCGCTTTTCTTCTTTTCTGGCTAGCCGGTATATGGATAGATGTTTTTTACCCCGTAATTACAATGACCGGGGTTTACATTATATTCACGTTCAAAAAATATGTAACTGAAAGTCAGAAGCGGGAACTCATGGAAAAAGAACTCGATATCGCAAAAGACATACAAAGGAGTTTCCTGCCGAAAGAAATACCCGACGCGGGTGGGATAGATGTAAACGTAAAAATGATAACCGCTAAAAGGGTCGGAGGAGACCTCTATGATATAGTCCAGCTTGATGACAAACGCTTAGGGATAATGATAGGCGATGTTTCGGGCAAAGGTTTTCCCGCTGCCCTTTATATGGCGGAGGCGGTAAGTATTTTCAGGGCATTTGCTCAAGAAGGCACGGTCTCTGATGTTCTTTCAAAAATGAATAACCGCCTTGTCAAAGAAAGTGACAGCGGCCTTTTCGTGACGCTTACCTATATGATCTTTGATATCGAGCATGCAAAAACAAGTTTTGCAATAGGGGGGCATATGCCCACCATGCTTATAGATCCTGACGGCGATGTGGATCTTCTCAATGTTGAAGAGGGGATACCCCTCGGCATGATAGAAGGCGAATTTTCCCGAAAGGAAAGGGATTATAAACCGGGAAGTATTTTTGTTCTCTATAGTGACGGTGTTACAGAAGCCATGAACACGAAGGGTGAAATGTTCGGGCAGGAACGTTTAAGCGAACTTGGGAGAAGCCTGAAAGGCGCAACAGCTAAAGAAGCTGTGGACGCTGTGCATAAGGCAGTATTCAATTTTGCCGGACGGGCAGATCAATATGATGATATAACGGTGATGGCGGTTAAGGTGTAGAGGGAAGAATATGGGATTACAACTTAAGCAATTACAGGGGTTTACGCCGAGGAAGGGACCGCTCCTTCTTATCATAATGGACGGGGTGGGTATAGGGCGGCAGGATGAGACTAACGCGGTTTTTGAGGCGAAAACTCCATGTCTGGATCAGTTGTTCAAAAGCGAACTATTTACGACACTCAAGGCTCATGGTACTGCCGTTGGGCTTCCCGCCGATGATGATATGGGTAACAGTGAAGTAGGGCATAATGCTCTAGGTGCGGGGCGTGTTTTTGATCAGGGGGCCAAAAGGGTAAATAGTGCCATAGAGGACGGCTCAATATTTCAGACTGAGCTTTGGGAACAATTAGTTAATAGAGTAAAGGATAAAGGAAGCACTTTTCATTTTATAGGGCTTCTCTCAGACGGGAACGTGCATTCACATATTGATCAGCTTTTTGCAATGGTAAACCGCCTGGCAGAAGAAGGAGTTAAAAGGGTGCGCGTGCATGCACTTTTGGACGGGCGCGATGTACCCGAAAGATCAGCCTTAACCTACATAGACAAAACAGAAAAAGTTCTCGAGAGAATAAATTCTGAAAATGAAGGACATGATTACCGGATCGCTTCAGGCGGCGGGCGCATGGTAACGACCATGGACAGGTACAATGCTGATTGGAGTGTCGTTAAGCGCGGGTGGGATGCTCATGTTCCGGGAAAAGCGCGGCAGTTTTCTTCCGCGCACGAAGCGGTAGAAACCTATTATAAGGAAGATCCGGGGATGACGGATCAGTATATGGATTCTTTTGTTGTTGCCGAGGATGGTCAGCCGGTAGGGAAGATCGCCGATGGTGATGCAGTGGTATTCTTTAACTTTCGCGGTGATCGTGCGATCGAGATCTCCCGCGCGTTCGGAGAAAAAGATTTTTCAGAGTTCGACCGGGAAGCCTATCCTGATGTGCTTTTCGCGGGAATGATGGAATACGACGGCGACCTCCATATTCCTGAAAATTATCTTGTAATTCCCCCGGAAATAGACAGAACAGTGAGCGAATATCTTTGCGCGGCCGGTGTAAATATGTTTGCTATTTCAGAAACTCAGAAATTCGGACATGTAACATATTTCTGGAACGGAAACAAGTCCGGATATGTATGCGAAGCGCAAGAGAAGTACGTAGAGATCCCATCGGATAAGATACAGTTCGATAAAGCTCCCCGGATGAAAGCTTCCCGGATAACTAGCGGGTCCATAGAGCTTTTAAAGAGCGGGAATTATCGTTTCGGGCGTTTGAATTTTGCTAACGGGGACATGGTGGGGCATACAGCTGTTCCTGAGGCGATTATAGTTGCTGTTGAGACCGTTGATTCATGCGTTCAGCAGCTTCTTGATACAGTGAAGGAGCTTGATGGTATTGCTATTGTTACGGCTGATCACGGAAATTCGGATGAGATGTTTACGATAAAAGACGGGAAAAAGGAAATGAAGACAGCGCACACGCTGAATCCTGTGCCGTTCGTAATATACGATCCAGGGTATCAAGGTGAGTACCGCCTTCGGGATCTTCCCGAACGAGGACTTTCGAATATTGCGGGAACGATCCTTAACCTGCTTGGGTTTGAGAATGTCGCGGATTATGATCCGTCTCTGATCGAGTTTGTTAAGTAAAGAAACACGAGATAAATTCTTGACTATTTGTTCTTTGGATAATAAAATTACTTTTCAGCAATGATTAATTGCCGGAGTGGCGAAACTGGCAGACGCGCTGGATTCAAAATCCAGTGGGGCTTAACCCTCGTGTGGGTTCGACTCCCACCTCCGGCACCAATGAAATAATGTCATTTAGTGTTAAATTCGAAGGAATTTGTAACGGGGCGTGCTTCGAATTTCGTATTTTTCAGATTATTTAAAACTATAAGTTCGGTGGGGCTGTAGCTCAGCTGGGAGAGCGCGTGCATGGCATGCATGAGGTCAGGGGTTCGATCCCCCTCAGCTCCACCATCAATAAAAAGACTGGCTAAAATAGCCAGTCTTTTTATTGATGGTGAGGGCGCAGGGATCGAAGGGAGCTGCCGAGCCCTATAAAGGGAAGCCGCTCTCGAACAGGAGCGGCGACAACAACCGAGGCAGCGGGTGGCGCATAAAGATAGCGGTTAGCGTATAGCGGTTAGCGTATAGAAGGAGCTAAGCCCTATTTCCTAAACGCTATCCGCTAAACGCTCTACGCTAAATTACGAACGGTGAGCTGTGAACTGTGAACTGCTTCTGTGAACTTCTCCCCCCATCGCTGTTAATTCCCCCCTCACCTTGACTTACGCCCTATGTTCTGATATATTTATGTTTAGCTCATAAACCATTATTAAACTGAAAAAGGTTATTATGTTTACTTTAAAGCAAGAAATGAAAGTCATAGCAAAAATACTGTTTCTGCCGGTATGTGTAATGTTTTTTGCCGGCAACGCGTATGCCGGGGCGCCGTGGGTCAAACCCTATGTGTCTTACACTGAGATCTATGATGACAATATCTACCTTGGCCACAAGGATAGGGAGGAAGACTTCATCTCCAGCGTTACCCCGGGTATAACGGTCGAAATACCGTTCAAAAAACACAGGTTTATGACTGATTACAATTGCAACATCCAGTATTTTAAAACATACCACAAGGAAAATAACTACAACCATACCGTAGAGTCGGAAGTCGAACTCAATTTTAACAAGTGGCACGTTGTTTTCAACAATAAATTCCGTTATTTTTCAGATCGTTCCGGGTCTGAAGATACGGGCCGTATCCCGAGAAACCAGAATCAGACCGGGGCTCATCTTACAATAGATTTTGACAAAATGGATTTAACGGGAGGGTTCAGATATCTGTGGGATTATTACCGTACGACCAGGCCCATCGGAAGTTTTCAGGGCAAATCCCTCAATTATAAAGACCTCAATAGAAGCCAGTATGTCGGTGAACTGGAAGCGGCTTTAAAATTATGGCCTAAAACATCTCTTTTGCTATTCACCGATCTTGGCGGGATCGTTCACAAGACAGGGAAGAAAAGTGACTCAGTATATTTTGATATAATGACCGGCCTGAGGGGGCACCCTTTGCCTAAGCTTACAGCGGAAGCACTTATCGGTTTTCGTGGACAGGACTACGAGAATTATAATAATGATTTTTACAGTGTAGTTTTTCAGGGGAGCCTGATAGAGGAGTTTACCCCGCATGATGTTTTGAGATTTGATTTCCTGAGAACGACCAATGATACGATCTACCAGAACAATGTTTACTATGTGAGCACCTTTTTCGGTTTTACGTATAACCATAGTTTTACCAAAAGGATACTTGCGACGGTGGATGCGTACTATCAGCGCGATAGTTATCCTTCCTTTGCGGATAACCAGGATAACAAAAGAGGGGATAATCTTTGGGGGTCCGGATGCCTTCTCAGTTATGCACTTCCTAAATGGTTCACCGTAGAACTCGGGTACAAGTTTCTTGCCAGGGATTCTAATTTTTCAGATTATAAATATACCGACAATCGCATTACTTTGGGGCTTAAGGCCGAATATTAATCTTTGTTTAAAAAGGGAAACTGGATGCTGAGATCAGGAATACTAAAAGTGTTTATTGTGTCGCTGGTCATGATCAGCTGCATTTCTTTCTTTGCCGCGGCAAACGATGGGGATTACCGCCTTCAGCCGGAAGACGTGCTCCACATCTCGGTGTATGAACAGCCGGATCTGGACACGAGAACACGCATCTCTTCAACAGGGGATATTGCTTTTCCTCTCCTGGGGAAACTTAATATTGCCGGGCTTACCGTAATAGAATTAAAAGACAAGATCACGGAACTTTTAGAGAAAGATTATCTGGTCAACCCGCAGGTGCAGGTATTCATCGAACAGTATCATGTTAAACAGATCGCCGTGTTGGGCGCGGTAAATAAACCGGGCAAATATGATATGTTCAAAGAAAGAAAAACAACGGTTATGGAAGCGATAGCTATGGCCGAGGGTTTTAGCGAAATAGCCGACATTAACGGCACAAGGGTAATACGCACAGAGGGCGGCAGGGAAATGACCATACCCATCAAGGTTACAAATATTACAAAAAAAGGTCGTAAAGACGAAGATGTCACCCTAGAACCGGGAGACATAGTGTTTGTTCCTGAGAGCTTTTTTTAAATGTGCCTGTGAATGAATTTATCCGCTGTTTTTACGGGAGTTTTGCATGCAGCCATATAAACATGAGACCCACCTGAGTGACTACCTGCATATCATCAAAAGTCGAAAAGGCGTCGTTATAACTTTTTTCTTTTTGATAGTTTTTCTTGTGACGCTGGGAAGCTTCCTGATGGAACCTGTCTATCGCGCGACAGTTACGCTTTTTGTTGATATTGAGAGTCCCAATGTTCTCACCGCCACTGACTCGGTGGCCCTGGGGACCACCAATTATTATACATATAAGGAATACTTCCAGAGCCAGAAAGAACTTATAAAAAACCGCACCATAGCACGTCAGGTATTTGATGAACTCGACCTTAAGGAAAACCCGGCTTATATCAGCGAAGAATACCCCATGCAGAAGCTCCTGGATAGGATCGGGAAGGTGTTCGGCCTGGACCAGAACAGAAAATACATTGCCTTCAAGTATTCGGTCAGGGATATCTCCAGGAACATACAGGAACAACTGAGTTACGGGAAAGCTGGAAAACCCGAAAAGGATAAAGACTACATTAAGGAATTTCTTGAAAAAGTGCATGTTGAGCCCGTGAGGGATACACGCCTTTTACTTCTTAATGTGGACGATACGGATCCCGAGCTGGCGGCAGATATAGCCAACGAAATGGCCGAAATATACGTATCACGGAATCTCGCATATATAACCAAAAGCGAGCTTATGAACCTTCATAAGAACGAATACCTGCGACTTCAGGCGAAGCTTTCCGAGTATTCCAAGGTGTATAAGCATAAACATCCTAAAATGATACGCCTCAAACAGGAAATAGCTCAGATGGAAGGGCGTATCAGCAAAGAAAAAGAGATAGCTGATAAATATGATCTGGGGAATTTTTACACGACCGACATAACCTTGACTGGCTCAAGTTCTATTCTCGCGGGTTTCAAGGCAAATAATATTACGATCCAGGATTCGGCGGAAGTTCCCATAATACCGATAAAACCCAAAAAGCGTTTAAATATACTGCTGGCTGTAATCGTGGGGATCTTTGGTGGTATCGGACTGGCCTTTTTCTTTGATTATCTGGACAATACCGTTAAATCATCGGAAGATATCGAAAGGTTGGTAGGATGGCCTTTCCTCGGATCTATACCAAAGATGAGGAAGAGAACGAAAATAAAAGATCTTTTTGTGCAGTTTTATCCGCAGGATCCCGTAGCCGAAGCATACCGCACTGTAAGGACCAGTGTGGTTTTCTCAGCTACGGAAGAACATCCTTTAAAGAGTATAATAGTTACAAGCCCGGGGCCGCAGGAGGGTAAGACCGTTACGCTTTGTAATCTTGGTATCGCAATGGCCCAGAGCAATAATCGAGTTCTCCTGGTAGATGCTGACATGCGCAAGTCACGTCTCCACTATGCGTTCAGAAAGACGAACAAAACGGGTTTAAGCAGTTTTCTCTCCGGACAGGCCGACTTTGATGATATTGTTCTGGAAACAAACGTAGAAAATCTTTATCTGGCACCGGCAGGCCCGCATCCTCCGGACCCCTCCGAGCTTCTTTCAAGTCACAAGATGCTGGAGTTCATAGATAGCGCTAAAGAGCGGTTCGATTTTATCCTGTTCGATACCGCACCAATGGCTGTTGTTACTGACGCAGTTATCCTTTCAAAGATCGTTGACGGCACGATACTTGTCTTAGAGAGCGGGAAGACGACCAAAAAAATGCTGCCACGGATGAATCAGCTGCTTATGGATGCTCACGCCAGAATAATAGGCGCACTTCTCAACAGGATCACTATTGCCGGCGCTAATTATCAGTACTACGCCCGTTATTACGGAAGAAAAAAGTGATCGATATCCATTGTCACATATTACCCGGGCTGGATGACGGTCCGAAGACCGATGAAGAAGCACTGTCCATGTGCGAAGTAGCCGCAGATGACGGAGTGAAGACGATCGTAGCCACTCCGCATACCGGCAGGGAAGTTTATCAGACGAGCGCGGAGGATGTTCTGGCGGGAGTTTCTCATCTCAATGGACTGCTCGGGAAAAAAGGGATACCGATAAATATATTGCCCGGACATGACGTTTATGTTCATCCGGAAATAATCGAAAACATAAAGAAGAAAAAGGTCCTGACCGTAAACGATAACGGAAAGTATATAATTTTAGAACTTCCCGTTCAGTCGGTTCCTTTTTATGTGGAAAAGGTTGTCCTGGACCTTAAAGCAATAGGCGTAACAGGAATAATCAGCCATCCAGAACGCAATTATCATATCCAGAAAAACACGGGTGTTTTAGAAAAACTTGTATCCTCCGGTGCTTTAGTTCAGCTGACAGCATTAAGCCTGACAGGCGGGTTCGGCGCCCCGGCACAAAGAACAGCTGTTTCCTTGATCCATAAAGGACTGGCTCATATTATCGCTTCGGACGGACATTCAACGGAAGAGAGGCCTCCTGTACTGTCTCCGGCAGTTAAAGAAGCTGCTAAGTTTATAGGCGAAGAAAGGGCGCTTGAGATGGTAAATGCGAAGCCCAGAGAGATCATAAGTTAGTTTAAATCCGCACCCCAACGCAATAACATCTTTATCTAAAATAAGTTAAGACTAATAACCTCAAAAAACACAAAATATCCATATTATTCTTATAACGATTTTCCAGTTGACATTTAAACCCAAACATGATAGGATAACCAAAAGTTACTTTATGTAGCTTGTAGATTATTTCAGGTGATAAACAATACATATACTTATGAAAAACATGACTAAAAAAATTATTATATTATCGTTTGTATGTATCTTTGCATGGCAATTCCTTTGTCCTTACGATACCTTTGCCGAGGAGAAACAAATGCCGGATATTATATCTCCCGGGGGCATTATCCATACAATGCTTAATTCCAGCGTACAGGGATATCTTGATACATTAAGCGAGGAGGGAAATAGCATTCTTTTAAAGGGGCGGTCTTTGTCCCGATCAAGAAATTCTTACTTTACGGGAAAAAATATGTCAACTACCGAGTTGGCCTTCAATACCGTTTCTTCTCAGTTTGTGCCCCAGGATGACTATTATGGAACTTCGGATCTTTTTACGGACTATACTGATATGTGGGGATGGCAGCGGATCGGCATGGAGGATGCGTGGGATATTACGAAAGGGAATGGGGTGATCGTAGCCGTTTTAGATACGGGTATTGATTTTACGCATTCTGAGCTAGAGAACAATATCTGGAGGAATGATCTGGAATATTATGGATTGCCCGGAGTCGATGATGACGGCAATGGTTTTATAGATGATATAAAAGGATGGGATTTTGTAGGAGCTGATTACAACAATCCGGTTGAAAGCAATAACCCAATAGACAATTATGGTCATGGTACCCATGTAGCGGGAATAATAGCCGCGGATGAAAATGATGAAGGGATAATCGGCGTAGCTCCGGAGGCAAAGATCATGTCGCTTAAAGTTCTGGATGACATGGGGAGCGGCAGCCTGGAGATCGTGGCACAGGCCATAAG
>JABMSC010000116.1 GCA_013204685.1 Candidatus Omnitrophota bacterium
ATTTCGGGGCGTAGCGCAGCTTGGCTAGCGTGCCACGTTCGGGACGTGGAGGTCCTGGGTTCGAATCCCAGCGCCCCGACCATTTCAGCTAAAGCTGAAATGGGAAAAGTAATTAGCTTAAGCGGGCAAAACAAGAAATTACTTTTTAATATTTACTCGTCAGTTGGGTGAAAAAATGGCTTTTTCCACCCAACTTCCTCGTAAATATTTTCGGGCCGCTGGGGTCAACATGTAAGCGAGATGGAGATCCCAACGCCCCGACGTAAGTATTTTCGGGCTGCTGGGGTAAACATGTAAGCGAGATGGCCTCGATCTTGGTTTTCTGAAAGTATCCGATCATGAATCAATCACAACGAATCCATGTTATATATACCGGTAATGTTCATGGTGTTGGTTTCAGGTTTACCGCGGAGAGAGTGGCCAGGCGTCTCGGTGTAAGCGGGTTTGTGAAAAATCTGCCGGATGGTACCGTAGAGGCAATGTGTGAAGGTTCCGAGGAAGAGTTGAAGTCTTTTCTGAAAGATATCAAAGAAAACATGCGCGGATATGTAAGTGATTCCCAGATAGCATGGAGACCGGCAACCGGAGAATTTGCTTCATTTGAGATACGTTTTTAAAAAATTTCATGAATTATATTATCCTTTCCGACATTCATTCCAATCTCCCGGCTTTTGAGGCTGTTATCAAAGCATTCCCCAAAAAATATGATAAGATCATTTGCGCCGGTGACATTGTCGGGTATGGGGCGGAGCCAAACGAGTGTATTAAATTGCTGTTGTCTCTTGGGGCAGACAATATCCTCGGCAATCACGATGCTGCTGTTATCGGCAAAATGAACTCTTCTAATTTTAATGAATATGCGCAAGAAGCCGTTTTCTGGACACAGGCTCACATTGCCGGAGGAAGCCGGAATTATTTAGAGGGCCTTGAGCACATCAGGAAGGAAGACTTTTTCACTGCAGTTCACGGGACCCTTCACCGGGCGGAGAAATTTCAGTATATGATGACGGGTGCTGATGCTATGCATACGTTTGAAATTCTGGAGACGCAGGTGTGTTTTGTGGGCCATTCTCATCTTCCGGGAGTCTTTGTTTCTAGAAACGGACGGTTGACAGGAATCCTTAACGAGAGGATCCCCTTGCAGCCGGACGCCAAATATATTGTGAACGCAGGAAGCGTGGGTCAGCCCCGGGATGGAGACCCGCGGGCATGTTTTTGCACGTATGATACTGATAAGAGTGAAATAGGATACCATAGAGTTGAATATGATGTCGAAACTGCACGCGAGCGCATAATAGATGCGGGCCTTCCCCAGAGGCTGGGGGACAGGCTCCTGTGGGGACGGTAGAAAAAATTAAAAAAAAGAGAAAAGGAAGTGAATAAATGAAACGAAATAAAAATTTTACCCGAATTATTCTTGTCATAGTGCTGATCACGTTCTCTCTTACGGGCTGTGCGGATCTTAAGGATAAGTTTGTCCGGAAAAAGAAAAAGAGAACGGGGCCGGTGCATTATTATGCGGTAAAGAAATACGACGTACATCCGAGTCTCGAACTTTATACCAAAAGGTATATTTTCTGGAAGAACTGGCACAGGGAGCTTTTGATGGTAATGGATAGCGAAAACCATAAAAAACGAATGGTGTCCATCGATCAGGAGATATCGAACCTTCTGGATATGCAGAACATGCTTGTGGATGAGAAGGCGGAGGAGATGCAGAAATATGTCGATGAACTAATGGAAATCCAGCATAAGCTCCAAACCCAGAGGCTGACCCAGGGCAACGAAACCCGTATACGCCATCAGCTGGGGACAATAGGCCGGCAGGTTAAGAAAAAGTTTTCATACAGAAAGATCGGCGGATATATAGCTGACGACTTTAGATATCAGCATGATTTTTTGGGTGATGCAGTGGAAGAGGGTGAGGAAATAGAAATGGTTGATGTGTTAGGTCCCAGTGAAGACGCTAAAGGCGTGGAAGAGATGATCGTTCATGAGGAACCGTTCGTTAATGAGCCGGAGGAGACTCCTCGGGAAGAAGCTCTCGATGAAGAAATAAATGAAGATGAAGAGACTCTGGCCGAAAGCGAAACAGCGCTTGACGAAGGAAAAGAATAGATGGAAAGCGATAAGTTGATGATAAAAAGATTTGTAGTGGGCCCCCTGCAGACAAATTGCTATCTTGTATACGGGAGCGCATCTTCTGAAGGCATTCTAATTGACCCGGGTGCACCGGATCCTGAGATAAACGCTTATATCTGTGATAAAGGGATCGATGTGGTGTACATATTGAATACACACGGGCATGCCGACCACATAATGGGTGATGTCTCTTTCGGGTTTCCGGTTCTGATACACGAACTTGATGAGGCGTGTCTGAGGGATCTTAAGAGGAATCTTTCTTATGTCGCGGGCGGCGGCAGCGAGCAGGAAGTGCGAGCCGAGATGCTTCTGGTCGGCGGCGAGAAGATCAAGCTGGGAAGCCTTGAGCTGGAAATTATCCATACGCCGGGACACACCCCCGGAGGGATTTCAGTAAGACACAAAGACGTTCTTTTCAGCGGTGATACACTTTTTTTTGAAGGGGTGGGGAGGACGGACCTCCCCGGAGGGGATCACGACACTTTGATCAAAAGCATCAAAGAAAAATTATTCGTGTTGCCCGATGAGACGAAAGTCTTCCCGGGGCACGGCCCCGAGACGACAGTTGGTCACGAGAAGAGATTCAACCCGTTTATGTAATAGTACATAGTCCATAGACCATAGTACATCGTATATGGTATAGGAGAGCCCAACCACTATAGACTATGTACTATGGACGATGCACTAAACTAGAGAGCAACCGTGGCACAAAAAGATGAAAGATCACATCGACAACTTTACATATTTTCTGGAAGTGGAAAGAGGCGTCAGCGCTAACACCATAGAGTCCTACGCCCATGACCTCAGGAAGTTTTCCGATTTTATGAAGCGTCATAAAAAAGATGTCTCCGGGGTGACGAGGGAAGACATAGTGAAATTCCTCATGCAGCTTAAAGACCAGGAACTTTCTTCTTCCACGATAGCCAGGAACTTAGCAGCCCTCAAAACATTCTGGAAATTTTTAGTCGCCGAACAGATCGTTCGCGAAAATGTGGCCTCTATTGTGGATACCCCTAAGACGTGGAAGACTATACCCGATGTTCTTACTAAAGAAGAGGTGGAAACACTTCTCGCTGCCCCCCCGGACAAGGGGTGGATGGGCATAAGGGACAGGGCCATACTGGAACTTATGTACGCTTCGGGCCTCAGGGTTTCGGAAGTCAAGGACCTTAAGAAAATCCATGTGAACCTGGAGTCTGACTTTGTTAAGTGTTCCGGAAAGGGCGGCAAGGAAAGGATCGTACCGCTGGGCAGGGTCGCTAAAAAAGCTATTGCCAGGTATATTGAAAAAGCATTGCCTAAACTAGCCAAAAAGACGGGGGATGATCACCTCTTTCTTTCCAGGCTTGGCAAAAAGCTTTCCCGTCAGAGTATCTGGAAACTTATAAAGAAGCATGCTGCCCAAAGCGGCATAAAAAAAAAGATCACACCGCATACTCTGAGACACTCTTTTGCAACACATCTTTTAGAAGGCGGGGCGGAGCTTATCGGCGTGCAGGAGATGCTGGGGCATTCTGATATATCGACCACTCAAGTTTACACGCACGTAACTAAAGATAAACTTAAGAAAGTGCATGAGAAGTATC
>JABMSC010000117.1 GCA_013204685.1 Candidatus Omnitrophota bacterium
AAAGCACAAAGAAACTATCTCCGGTTTCTGGGATTCGATCGCGAAATACTTCGCCGATATGAAAGTCAGAAATTTTAAGATATACCAGGACGGCCTGGTGGCCGACGGCGAAGTCGGCCGGAAGATAGTAGAGGAAGGGATCAAGGCCGGAAGCAAGAATTACCAGATAGTCGGCGACCTGCTGAAAAAGGGCGCGGTCCTGGTGCAGACGGAGGATTTTCCGCTTGTCAAGAAGGAGAGAGACCGTATCGTCAGGATCAGCCAGTCCAAGACGATCCCCGGGAAGCTGTTGGCTTATCTGAAATACAGATTGACGAAAAACGAGTTACTTAAGAAAAGGGATAAATATATCGCTAAACGGGTATTTGAGACCCTGGATCACGGTGAAACCGGCATACTTTTTATCGGGGCATACCACGACGTGATACCAGAACTCGCCGGAAAAGTCCAGATAACCGAGGTAAAAGATGAGGAGAAAGTGAGGAATTACCAGAGACTGCTTCTCCGCCATAACAGGGATATGAAAGAATTTGAAAACCTGGCCGATTATCTTATTTCCCCGATAAAAGATCAAAAATGAGGAATATGAGTTGGGGGACAAAAACTATTATAAGATCTTAGAGGTTCATTCCGAAGCAAGCGAAGAGGTGATAAAGAAAGCGTATCAGACACTCGCTCTGCGTTATCACCCTGATAAGCATATCTCTACCAGGAAGAAGTGGGCTGAAGAGAAATTTAAAGAGTTATCGGAAGCCTATTACGTGTTAAGCGATCCTCTCAGGCGCAGGCAGTATGACAGGGACGAATATTCCGAAGAAGCCGCAGGGGGAGCAGACGCGGCAGACGCGAGAGCCGAGGAAGAAGCCTATTTTTACTACCGGATGGGCCTCGGACACTATCAGAACGCCGGGAAGAAAGCGTCGTGGAGGGTGCTCTTTGGCAGGATCGGATCCGATATAGATAAAGCCAGGGATGATCTCGCGACGGTCCTGGATGAATATCCGGACAGTAAATACGCTGAGGACGCGTTTTATTATTATCTCTGTACGCTGGACGAAAGCCGCGAATATGACGGGGAATTCCTGAAAGACACGGAAGAAGCGTTTGACGAGTTTTTCGATGAATTCCCGAGGAGCAAATGGGCGGGTGAAGTTAAACTGCGGCAGGGGAGATTTTATCTTTTTAAGAAAAGAGAAGATGACAAGGCGAAAAGTGTACTGGCTGATCTTGTCCGTGTGCATCCTGATGAAGCTTCCGCGGGAGAAGCAAAGATCTTATTAGAGTTTGTACGGGGGGTTAAACAGAAATGTGGAAAATAGTATTGCCGGTGATCTGTGTGGTGACAGGTGTAGCAGGATTGTTCCTTGGAATAGCCCTTGGGGCTCTTTTGGGGAGGATAGGGAGCCTTGAGGTCATATCATTCATTTTGAGGATACCGGTCATCCTGATCAAGTCCCCGAAGGAATTTGGGTCAAAATGGAAGATATGGCAGGAATTAAGAGATATCAGAAGGATTGAACGCATTAAGAGGATTAAAGAGATAAATACACTGAAGGATGAAATAGAAGGACATAAAGGTCAAGTCAAAAAGATAAAGGTTAAGATTAGAAGAGTTATGTGGGAATTTCGGAAGCCCAAGGAGAAATAAAAGATGAGAATTGGCTGGAGAACAATAGTAGCGCTTAAGCGTTTTTTATGTGAACGTCAAAATGCATTGGTTAGGAAGAAAGCCGGTCTTAAAGGTGTGTCCTTTGAAATTAAAAGAGGTAGATTTGGTAACCTGTTGAAGCAGATAAACGAAGATATGTGCCGGAATAATCCAATTAGTCCAGATTGGTTTGAGAGCATATTGAGCATTTTAGCAAAAGATAAGTTTATCGAACCGATGGAAGATAACAGACATAGATTCATGGTCTCAGAGGAGGCTTATAGATTTGTGGGCATTGAAATGGCAAAGCCAAAGGAATCCTCAAAGATTAAGAAAGAAAAACAAAGAGACCCAGGACTTAAAGAAGATTTAAAAGAAAAGAAAATCAAAGGCAATCCTCCACAGCCTCTTATATGGGTAATGTCTGCGCAAGAAAGAATAGCCAGACCCGAAGCGATTGCCCAGTTTGAAAAGGGTATACTGCTTTATTACAAACGTTGCTATCAGAAGGCAGTTGTTGAATTTCAAAAGGTCATAGATGATTATTCCAATACGGTTATAGACGTGACCTGTAAGGCAAAGCAATATATGGGATTTTGTAAAGATGAGTTAAGAAAGGATATACCTCCGTTAGATATGGAATTATCTAAAGAGGATAAAATTAAAGAAGGAGGGTATAAAGATGAAATGTGTTACATAAAGAAAGGGACGGAACAATGAAAGAGAAAAGTGTTTTCAAATTAACCGCGAGCGACATAAAAAAGATAAAGAAAACCCTCGGCGACACACTTGAGGCGTACGGCAAAGGTGATCCACACGTAAAAAAAGAAGGTCTGCGGATACTCAACGGCTGGGGGAGGATTATTTTTATTATTTCCAACGATGGCAAAAGGCTAGGATTGGAGCTAATGGAGAGGTGGGAAAGGGAAAAGACACCGTGCGAGCATAGCAAGGGGCATCCAGAAGGTTCCCCGTAATAATATAAAAGTGAATGTAGGGAAATGAACGCCAGCTTTACCCTTGATGATTTTAAAA
>JABMSC010000118.1 GCA_013204685.1 Candidatus Omnitrophota bacterium
GCGTAGAATGAACTATTAAATTATCTCCTACCAAAAAAGTATTTTCATCCAGTTCCGTGTCGCCCGCTTTTAAACTTAACGCCCCGTAAGGGCAGGTCTTTATGCAAAGCGGTTCGTCCTTTTTATTTCTTCTATCCATACAGAAATCACAATTATTCGCAAGAAACGGTACATTTTCCGGATAAATGGTCCCATAAGGACATGCATGCGAACAGCTCTTACAGCTTATGCAGCGCATATTATGCCTTTCCAGAAGATTCTCTTTGTCCTCCTGCTGCTCGAGCGCATCTACCGGACAGGCATTCACGCAATGCGGTTCTTCGCACCTGCGGCAAACAAGAGCGTAAGTCGCGAGTTCCGCCACTGAGACAATACCGTTATTATTAGTCTGGCGGTGATAATAATAACTGCATTCAAGCTCGCACTTCTCACATTCACCGGAAGCGCACACATCAAGATCAACATAAAGCCTCTTGTCTTTACCTTTTTTCGGCTCAGTGTTCATCTTTCCGTGATGCAACTCTTCCGCACTTGTAGTGATCTTCTGTTCCTTATCCATTCTCTTCATGCTCCATACTTACCGCTCGAGATCAGGCCCAGATCTCATGAAAATTCTTTATCTTGTCATACGTAAAAACCGGACCGTCCTTACACGCGTAATAGGTGCCTATCCTGCAATGACCGCATTTCCCGACACCGCATGACATGTTCTTTTCCATCGAGAGGTAAATATTATTTTCCTTAAAACCCATCTCTAAGAGTTTCATAGTTGCAAATTTCATCATTATCGGAGGACCGCAAACAACCGCTATTGCCGTAGGGTGATCCATCTCAATGCCATCAAGGATCGTGGTGACCACACCAACATTCCCTTTCCATTTCTCGTCAGCCACATCAACCGTAACTTTAAAGTTCAAGTCATCCCTCTCGGCCCACTTCGCTGTCTCATCCTGGTAAACCAGTTCTTGCGGGGTTTTACATCCTCCCCTGAAATAAAGTTTCTTGAATTTTCCGCTTCTATTAAAAAATTCGTACATAAGGCTTCTTAAAGGAGCGAACCCGCAGCCCCCGCCAACAACCAGAACCTCTTTGCCCTCAAAGTCGTCCACAGGATAACCTGTGCCCAGTGGACCCCTTACCCCGATCGTATCACCTTTTTTAAGTTCATGGATCTTGTCGGTGACTTTACCGACCTTCATAACACTGACTTCCATAATGTCGGTCGACTCAGGATTAGAAGAAGGCGTAAAAGGAGCTTCACCCACACCCGGTATTGTGATCTCCATAAACTCGCCGGTCTCAAAAGTCATCTTCTCTTTAGGCTTAAACCTGATAGTTTTAATAGTCGGGGTCTCGGTTATAACATCGAGAACCTCAGCTTCTATGGGCCTGTAAATATTCTTATGCTTTTTCATCACCTTTAACCAGTCTTTTGAGAACTTTCCTTATGTCAATTTTTGCGGGGCACGCGGATATACACCTCCCGCATCCCGTACATGCATAAACATCCGCAACTTTAGGAAAGAAATCAAACTTTTTATCGAACCTGTTACGAAGACGCATCCATAATTTTGCCCTGGGGTTTTCTCCTCCGGCTACTCTTGCATAATCCTTTATCATGCAAGAATCCCAGGTGCGAAAACGCGCCATCTTCTTCTCATCTTTCTGGTCATAAAGGAAGAAACAATGACATGTGGGGCAGATCACTGTGCACGCGCCGCATTCCACACAGGTTTCCGCTTCTTCCTCCCATATCCTGGATTCGAAATTCTTCTCGATTATCCCGTCAAAGATCTTCTCATCGGGAACTTCGTTCTCTTTTATATTTTTTTCGACTTCCTGGACAACTTTTTTTCTTACTTTGTCCCTGCGCGGGATAAATCTTTCATTCGTCTCTTGAAAAAGCGATGAATATTTCTCTATGACCGCTTTGCCTTTTTTCGAACCGGTCTCGAGGAGGTATCCTTCGTCTATCTCTGATAGATTTATATCAAACCCTTCGGTCGGATAAGGATCAACTCCTAACGCCAGACAGAAACACGTTTCTATCGCGCAGGTGCAATCGGCTGATATGATGAGATTTTCTTCTCTATTTTTGATGTAAAAAGGGTCGGCATAGTCGTGGTTCTTGAAAACATGATCCTGAATTTTAAATCCCTTCAGGTCACAGGATTTAACCCCGACTATGGCAAATGGTTTATCGGCGGCATGCGGAATGTCGGGCTTAAAACCATCAGCAACTTCTTCTCTTGCGCGCGTAAAAAAGGCTTTTACCGGTTCAAAAGCCCTGACCTCTCCGACTAGAATATCTCCAAAATCGGCGTCAAGCCTTTTATAAAAGCGCTGCTCGCCCTTTTTCACGGGCGCAAAGACCTGGTAGTCTTTATTGAGTGCTTCTAAGAATCTTTCAAAATTTTTAGAGGTGATATATGCCATCTGCTGGAAAACTTACCTTTATTTATTTACCAGAAAATATGTCAAAGTCTCAAGTTCCCGGGAAAGATCAACGTCCTTTACCTTTATACTATCCGGAACATCCAAACTAACCGGCGCAAAATTAAGAATATATTCAATGCCGGCCTCTACCAGTTTTTCAGCTACTTCCTGCGCAGAAGCAGCCGGAACAGTTATAATACCTATATGTATCTTTTTGTCTTTTGCGGTTTTTGATAAGTCGCTGATCAATTGAACTTCTATCTCGCCGAGTTTTTTGCCTATCCGCTTACTGTCAGAATCAAAAGCCGCTACTATTTCCAGCCCATAGTTCTTGAACCCCGGGTATGACAAAAGCGCTGCTCCAAGGTGTCCGGCGCCTATAACGGCAACGTTCCAGGTCCGGTCTTTTCCGAGTATCTTTTCCAGAGCCTTTTTGAGTTCAGAGGTGTCATAACCGGATCCCGAAACGCCGAACTGACCGAAATAACCCAGGTCTTTCCTGACCTGTGCATCGCTCAGGTTGGTTCTTTCCCCGAGCTCCGCTGATGATATGGTTTTTATTTTTAAAGAGCTGAGCTCGCTGACTTCCCTGTAATAAATAAAAAGGCGTGATATTGTGCCTTCCGGTACCTTCTTCCCGTTCATTGATTTCCCTGTTAATCTTTGTGATTTAGTTCACAGACTTTGTTCTTGAATTCACAAATATAATACTTTTGCCCGGAAATGTCAAGAATAATTTTTAGAGATAATTTGGAGAGAAAATATTCAGTGAGCAAGGATCAGGAGTCGGGAGCATGTGCTGAGTGCTGGGTTCTGAGTGCTGCGTCTGATCCTCAGCACCCAGCACTCGGAACTCAGCACTAACGAAACAAGCCCACGACTACTTCTGTCGCTTACGTTTCCCCAGAAGCACGATATCGCGGAGGGCTTCCTTACTTCTTGCTTTCATCCATTTCTTCTCAAAACGGGGATCCTGGACTATTTGAGCGATGGCTGAGAGAGCGCGAAGATGAAAATTTCTTTCATCTCTCGTAC
>JABMSC010000119.1 GCA_013204685.1 Candidatus Omnitrophota bacterium
ATCTAACATTCTCCCAGTCTACGGTTGCATTTAAAGTGATTCTCGAGTTTAACCGGTGATTAACCCCATATTGCAGTAGCGATGAACGGTAAAAATTACTATCATATCCTGGTTCAGGAGAAAACGAATAAGATAATCTTTGTGTTGTATTTGTCGAAAGTCTGTTAGTTAATGCTACATTACATAGCAACCCTGCGTAATCGGTGGAATCTTGATTGTTAGCACCTTTTTTATAGTCACGCCAAGCTCCACCCGCACTAACTTCCCCCACCAAATATGGTGTAATATCTCCACGAGCTCCTCCTACAATGCTCCATCCAGTATTGTTGTTAAAATTTGAACTTCTGCGGTTTGTGTGTTCACCCGCACCACGAACAAATGCAGTAATGCGTGGCGTTAATTCCACTCCACCTTCTAGAAAATAACTAAATTCGTCCCTATCCAATGTGTTGTATACTTTATTTGCACTATAGCCTAAATAGTCAAACCCTGTAGCTAGTTTCAATTTGCCTAGATCTCCTCTCACGACAAATCCCACATTGTTAGAAAGCCTCTTTAAAAGACTATTAGTCGTAATAACGGTCCGCTCTCGCACCGTGGGATCCTGTCCTTGAGTCAGGTTCTGATGAATATTAAGAGTCCACTTATTAAAAACAAGATCCACCGATTGTGAAAAACGATTATTAAGTGTTGTGTATTCGGAATGCTGGAAATTATACAGCCAATCGCTACTCGAATTCCAAGAGTATCTATGCATTTTTCCAAAGGGAAGTTCTACCCCCAGATCTGCCTGCATTTTGTTGTAGAACGAATTGTTATAACATTTCTTGTTAGAATAACCGGGATTGCTAGAATACCCCAGAGATTCTGTTACGCCCAAAGAAATGTTAAATGGCTTTATCCTGAAATCTGCAAATGCGGCATCGCTTCCAATAACCATCGAAATTATGATAAATAAAATTGCAATTTTGAGAAAACTCTTTTTCATTACTTCTCCTCCCCCGTTAATATATTCTATCGTTTAACACAAAGAGCTATAAAGTCCCCCTGCAAGTATAAGCTAAGGTGTTGCAGGGTTTCTTTTAATCTCATCACTACGCCAATCTGGAACTAGTCCATATCCCTGAATAAGAATTGCAGGGCTGCTTGTAGTAAGTGTTCTCGTCTGACCGTTAGGATCTGTATATTCGACTTCCCCTTCTAACACGCTTAAATCATAGTTATTATCTGCAAGCAAAGTAAGTGAAACGGATGCGTCTTCCGGTATGACTATTCTTGACCCGTCCGGAAAAGTAACAACTATGTCACCAAGCGCGCTTCCAATGGAAAAATATCTAACCGTGCCGGATTCATCGACGTTATATTCTATGTGAACACTATCATCCGCATCTAAAAACAGCTTAGCAATACCAAAGACAACAGAAGAACTCCCTTCTACAGCCTCAAGATCGACTGCACCTGCTTCGTCATCATATGTTACAGCCACATCGCCACCCTTAAAATCTGAAGCGGTGGTTTCTAAGGTTTCTGCATCGAGAGTTTCAGTTCCGCTGTGAGCATAAACTGTGAGGGTTCCCACTTGAGGTACAACTGTAATTTCCGCAAAAGCTTCAGCAGCGAAAAGGGATAAACATAAGATAATTGCACCAATAAGAATGTTTCTGATCATTACTCCTCCTTGAATAGTGAAAATCACTATAATCAATATTATTCGTGCTTAAATTTATATATTATTAACGCAATTATATACTATACCTACCTTTTGTCAAGCGGAGAATTAACTTTTTTCGTTTTTTTTCCCAGGTGGCCCCGATGCCCAAATCCCGCCTTCTGCCTCTGTCTTCTGAACTTCTGGAATGCAAGCTATGATTGAATTCCAGAGAAAAAGATCTCTACTTCTGAGGGGGGGCTCTGTTGATTTATTTAACAATAGTGGGGTTTTCTAACTTTTACCCTATTATTTGTTTGTATTTTTTGATTTTTTGTAAAATTTTTCTGTCAGAAAACAGATCCTTCGCCCTGGCCACATCTTTCTTTATCTGGCGTTTTAGATTTTCAATACTTTTGAATTTCTTTTCACTCCTCAATCTTTTGATAAAAAATATTTCAATGTCTTTTCCGTAAAGATGCCCGTCAAAATTTATTACATGAACTTCTATCTCTGGTTCTTTTCTTTTTTGCTTTCCCCTTCCGTAAAAAGTAGGTTTGTACCCGATGTTGAGGACTCCATCAAAAAGTTTTCCATCGATATCTATTTTTACGGCATAAACTCCGGGAGGAGGAATTACTTCCTGGTGGGGATCAATGTTCGCTGTTGGAATACCAAAAGTCCTCCCGCGCCTCTCGCCGCTTACAACTGTTCCAAGAACTGACACCGGACGGCGAAGAAGTTTTTCGGCCTTCTCAAGTCTTCCCTGTGAGATAAGACGCCTGAGCCATGTACTGCTAACCGCTATCCTTCCGAGTTTCACCGGCGGAATTATTTTTACTTCTATTCCATGTTTTTTTCCTATGGCTCTGAAATCCTCTATATTGCCTGTTTTCCCGCGCCCGAAATGAAAATTGTTTCCGACATATATTTTTTTTGCTCCTATTCCGGATGCGAGTACTCGGTGAATAAAATCTTCCGGGGTCATCTCCGCTAAAAAGTCACTGAATTTTATTACAACAACGGCATCCATTCCCATCTTTTCCAGGATGGTCAGGCGATGCTGCAGTGACATTATTCTGGACAGCGACTGTTTGGGGCGCAAAACAGTTTGGGGATGAGGATCAAAAGTAACAACTACCTTGTCACTCTTCTTCTGAGGTGAAGTGAGGACCCTTTTCAAAACACGTTTATGCCCGATATGAATGCCGTCAAAAATACCGATAGCAACTACCGGATCCTTCAATTCATTTTTTGCTTCCCTGTACCCGTGTAATATTTTCATTCAATGTTTCCTTGTCCATTTTCATGAGGTCTGAAAAAGAAACTGCCGCTTCAAGCGAAAAGTTTCCGGACCTGGTTCTCCGGAGTTCTGTCAGATGAGCCCCGCAACCCAGTTTCTCTCCGATGTCTTCTGCAAGCTGCCGGATATATGTCCCTTTACTCGAGAGTACCCTGAATTCAACGAGCGGGATATCAATCCCTAGTATCTCTATTTCCATTATATTGATTTTATTGGGCTTTCTTTCTATCTCTATCCCCTTACGGGCAAGTTTATACAATCGCTGGCCATTTACCTTTTTTGCAGAAACCATTGGCGGAATCTGCTCAGTTTCACCTATGAAACTTGTTATTACATCTTTTACACTCTTAACAGTAGGTTCTGTTCTCTTAACAGCGGTTATTTCCCCCGTTGAATCCCCACTTGTTGTCTTCTCGCCAAGCTTCATCATGGCAATGTACTCTTTGTCCTCCCCTGAAAGATCCTGAGAAAGTTTGGTTGCCTTTCCCAGTAACAGAACAAGGACCCCTGTAGCATTTGGATCGAGAGTCCCGGCATGGCCTACTTTTTTTATACCGAATCGTTTCCGGACCATATCCACGACATCGTGGCTGGTCATGTTCTTTTCTTTGTCGACTATTAATATGCCGGATGGGTCGTCGTGCGTTTTTGAGTTCATTGCATCTCTTGTGTGTTATTTATGGTGTTTACTTTTTCAAAGCTTTCCGGACCTCTGCCAGAACTTTCTCCTGCGCTTCGGCGAGGGGCATATCAAGAACGCAGCCAGCGGCCCTGGGGTGTCCTCCTCCGCCGAAACATGAAGCTACAGCATTTACGTCTACTCCTCCGGAGGAACGAAAACTTACATTTATCTTCAGGGGCCGTTCTTTGTTCTCTTTGAAAAAGAGAGCCACCTCAACGCCCTTGATCGAACGGGGAAAGTTTATGAAAGTGTCCGTTGAGATATTCTCGATGCCTTCTTCCCTGTACATCTCTCTTGTAAGATTTATATAAGCGATCTTTTCATCACCGTCCATACGCAGCGTAGTCAGCGCCTTTCCGAGAAGCTTTATCTCTGGTATTGTTTTCTTTTCGAATATTTCGCCGTGCATGAGTCTTGGATTCACTCCAAGTGAAATAAGCTCGCCGGCTACCTCATGCGTTCTTTGGGAAGTATTGTCGTAATTGAACATGCCCGTATCCGTTACGATCGCCGTGTATATGGATACTGCCAGTTCCTCTTTTATTTTTATTCCCAGTTCTCTTGCTAATCCGAATATCATTTCACCGACAGAACTGGCATCGGATTCAACCCAGTTTACATCCCCGAAATATTCATTGCTTACATGATGGTCTATGTTGAGAATGAAGTGTTCTTCATCGAATGCCCCCCTTATCCTCCCCACACGCTCCAGAACCGGACAGTCAAGGATGATAAGTGTCTCCGGGTGAAAGTCTTCCGGGACATCACGCGTTATCTCTTGAGTTCCGGGGAGGAATTTCAGATTCTCAGGCACAACATCCTGGCCGGCTATCGCAACACTCTTTCCCAAAGTTTCCAGGATATGACGCACTGCCAGCTGGCTTCCTATCGAGTCACCCTCCGGATTGATATGAGCCATTATTAAAAAGTTGTTCCTCTCCCTGAATGCTTCAGCTACTTTTTTCATTTCGTCATAATTCACGGTTAATCCCTTTCGTTTTTTATCCCTACTCTATTTCTTCCTTCAGCTCCGGATTCTCTTTCTCTATTTTTTCAAAAAGACTGTCTATCAGTTTTTCTTTCTCTCCGGAGAGGTCCTCTTGGAAAAATATCTCGGGGGAGAACTTCATCTTAATTCTTTTGGCCAAGATCCCACGAACGAATTTACTGGCATGCTTCAATGCGTTTACAGCCTTCTCTTTTTCCTTTCCGTCACCGTCAAAAACAAAAAACACTTTCGCGCGTCTTAAGTCCCTTGAAACTTCCACTTCCGTAATGGTTACGTGTTCGATCCTGGAATCGTTTATATCCTCCTGGAGCATACGAGTGACTTCCCTTTTTATCGTCTTCTCTATTCTGTCCATGCGGTCGGTCATTTGTCACTCCATTCGTTATCGTGGTTCGTGGTTCGTTGTTCGTGGTTCGTTGTTCGTGGTTCGTTGTTCGTTGTTCGGAGCTGTTAGCTCGCGCTCCTTGCTGCTCGCCAGGTATTGGGATTGCTTCACCCCGCCTTCGGCGGGTTCGCAATGACGAACAGAGGAAACCTCCTCCCATTCTTACTTTTTTCCTCTTACTTCTTACCTCTTCTCCCTTACCCCTTACACCTTGCCCCTTTTCCCTTTATTAAGCAGCTTCCGCATATACTCCAGCTCATCTTTCTTCGCATGAAGTTTTCCGTCAAGCTTTTCACATAATACTTGTCTCAATATGCGCGTGTATCCCGGTCCCGGTTCTGCTCCTTCGGCGATCAAGTCATGTCCTTTTATGCGAAGTTTCACTCCGTTGTATTCGGTAAAGAATTTTTTTATCCTTGTGCGGGCTGTTTTAGATCTTGTCCTGGCCATTACGTAAAGCGCTACTTCATGTGACAGCGGTTCAAGAAGATCGTACACCTCGCTCGGAAGCATCTTTTCCGGAGAAGATAGTTTTCTGATGGCTCTCCCAGCCTTTGCTTTATAAGACACGAGTCTCACGCTCGCGCTTCTGGTTAAAACAAATTTGCCGATAACTTCTTCGACCTGTTCCAGTTTCAGCTTTTCCAGAACAGCCATAAGATGTATAAGCCATATATCCAGATGGCGTTTTCCGGCGGCCGTCCGCTCGTACCACTTCACGCATTTCTTTATTTCATTGAATGTCTCGGAAATAGCTCTTTTTAGGACCAGGTCGGGATGTATAAACCTGAGCTCGTGAAGCTGTTTCATCCTGAAGACCGCGTTTTCCGGATCCCTCTCCTTAAGTATTAATACAAGTTCGTCCCGTATCCTCTGGTTCTCGGTCCTGTGAAACATCTCCTGTTTGATGGCATGCTTGATAAGGTATTCCGTATGTTTTTCTATACTGAAACCGAACCTCTGTTCAAACCGGACGGCCCTGAAGATGCGCGTCGGGTCATCTATAAAGCTCTTATCGTGCAAAACCCTTATAGTCTTATCTTTAAGATCCTTCATCCCCCCGAAG